>JBGPHA010000011.1:0-12522 GCA_041484115.1 Candidatus Nanoarchaeia archaeon
CTGTTTTAGGATCAGAAGAATTAACAACCAGGAAATCAATCACTTGTTTTATTTTCTTTTCCCTATCCTCATCCCTGTGCTCTTGATTCAGAACAATCTCCCCGCTTTTCACGATTTTTGAAGCGACAGCGACAATGTCTGCTGTTCCAAAAGCTTCTTTCATATCTTTTTCAGATGCATGGAGTCCTCTTTTTGAATCACTAAAAATAGTGTCTGCTTCTAGAAAGTCCATAACTGAAGAAGGATCTTTCTTGAATTTTAATGCCTTGTCTACATCAACGATAATTTCGAAATGTTTTCCTGCCTGTTTTATTCTCGCTGTTGTTTGAGTCATTTTAAATTTTCTCCAGAAGCCATTACTTCCAATCGTGTAATTTGGGGAAAACTCCTCATGGTTCTTTCAATTTCTCCCCTAATGTGAAAAAAAAGAGTTTTCAAGTTCCCAGAAAAGGAATATATTTTTGAACCAGAAAAACTTTCTCCATTAAAGAATGCTTTAGTTGAATAATCTCCTTGCTCTGATCTTGTGGTTATTACTCTGTATTTATCAGTCATCTTACTTGACAAACTCCTTCAATTCTACCTCATTCACCCTTTGGAGTTGTGCTTCTTCATTCTTGATGTACACTGTCTCAAATCTTTCCATATCGAAACTTTTACCCTGCACTTCTTTGAAAATTTCTAGAGCAAGCTTAACTCCCTTTTTTATATTTAATTCCGGCTTGTAGCTCTCTCTTAATTTTTCCCTTATTTTTTCATCGTTTTCGCCTATCGCATTTGCGTGATAAGAGAAATAATTTCCGGTAATATCACTTGTGTAAAGTTCTGGCTTTTTTGCTCGAATTCCAGCCACCATCAGGGAGACACCGAAAGGCCTTGCTCCTCCATATTGGGTGAACTGTTGTTTAAGATTTGATATCTCTTTTATTATCAACTCAGGTTCTATCGGAGAATCATAAGTAATTCTGTGCTGTTGTGCAAGCAACTGCGCTCTCTCTATGAGAACACGAGCATCAGAGACTATTCCTGCCGCACCCGCCATTATGTGAGAGTCTATCTCATAAACCTTGCTCGCAGATTTCTGGACAACAAGTTTGTCTTTGACTCTTTTGTCAGCCATTATGAAAGCTCCATCTGTACAGACCATTCCTATTATCGAGCTTCCGAGCCTGACTGTTTTCTGCGCATATTCTACTTGAAGTATTGTTCCTTCAGGAGAAAACATAGTTGCAGTTCTATCATAGCCCATTTGCTGATGCTGCATATCTATTGGCATATCCATTTTCTATTTTTTAGAGAATTTTATAATAAAACTTAATCTTTGATTTTCTCTATTCAAGAATTAAAAAATCTTGAGGTTTAAAAATCTTTTCGTAGGGCTATTTTTTCAGTTTTTTAAGACTTCCTGAGACCCTTTCAACAGAAATTTTTTCAGGAAAAATTACGAAGCTCGCCCTCACTTCGTTTAAAGCTTCCCTATTTACAGCAACAATTGCAGAATCCCCATCTGACTTTATCCAGGAAAAACCTACCCTGGAAAGCCCTAAAACACCTATGCCTTCCAGAATCGCCTTTTTCACATTTTTCTTCAGATTTTTTCCTCTTATGAGAAGATATCTCTTGTTTTCCCTCATGCTTGGCTTTAGGGACTTCATTAATTAAAAAAGCATTAAACATTTTTAAACCATTCCCCCTTATTATAAAAATGGAAGTATGTACAATAGGGGGATTCGAGCAGGTTGGAAAAAACATGACTGCTGTAAAGGTAAAAGACGATGTCATAATTTTTGATGCAGGAATTTACCTTCCAGCAATAATAGGAATTCAGGAAGAAGAAACTCACGAACACATCTACAATGAAAATCATCTTAGAAAAATAGGAGCTTTGCCAAATGATTTAGTTCTTGACCAATACGGATGGACTAATAAAGTCAAGGCGATAGTGATAGGACACGCGCATCTTGACCATATTGGAGCACTGCCTTATCTAGCCCATAGGTATCCACAGGCAGAAATAATAGCGACACCATTCACTATGGCAGTTCTCGATGAAATCCTTGAAGGAGAAAAAATCGTTCTAAAAAACAGGAGAAGAATTATAAAAGAAGATTCCACCTACGTCCTCAATGGAAGCTCTGGTCAGATAAAAATGGAATTTATACACACGACGCATTCAACTCTTCAGTGTGTTTTTATCGCGATGCATACTTCTGAAGGAACATTTTTCTATGCTCTTGATTTCAAATTTGATAACTATCCTATAATAGGAGACCCTCCAAGATATAACAAATTGAGGGAATTAGGAAGAAAAGGCATTAAAGTCCTAGTTCTTGATTCTCTTTATTCTGGAACAGAGAGAAGAACACCAAGCGAGAGAATTGCGAGAAATCTTGTGGAAGATGCAATGTCTTCTATGAGAGACAGAAAAACAGCCTTACTTGTTACAACATTTTCTTCTCATATTTCAAGGCTAAAAAGCATAGTGGACTTCGGAAAAAAAACAGGAAGACAGATAATTTTCGTCGGAAGAAGTCTGAATAAATATGTAACTTCAGCTATAAAAGTAGGACAATGTCCATTCAGGAAAGAAGTAACCATGATTAAGTTCAGGAAACAAGTAGATTCTTTTTTGAAAAAAGTAGAAAAAGAAAGAGGAAAATATCTGATTGTCTGCACAGGACATCAGGGAGAACCTGGTTCTATACTTGACAGGATTGTAAAAGAAGAAACACCATTAAAACTTAAAGAAGGAGACAATGTAATCTTCTGCTCCAGTGTCATTCCTGATCCTGTTAATATAAATGCTAGGGATAAGATGGATAAAAAACTGAGAAAAAAGGGGATTAGGATTCATACAGATGTCCATGTTTCAGGACATGGAGCAAGAGAAGATATGAGAGATCTCATGAATATGCTGAAACCTAAACATATAATTCCCGCTCACGGAACTTTACAACAGGAAACACCTATGATAGAACTTGCAGGAGAAATGGGTTATAAGTTTGGAGAAACTTCTCATCTTTCTCCAAATGGAAGAATTATAAAGTTTGATTAAAAATGTTTTTATTAATCCAATTATGATTATCTAACAGCAACTATATACAACATTTTTAAACTAAAACTTCTTTTATTCTATATGGTTAAAGAGGAGATTGTCGAAGGTTTAAGGCTGGCTGTTTCAAAAGGAGAACCTTTGGAAAAAGCGATGGCCAGTTTTTATAATGCAGGATATACTAAAGAAGATATAGAAGAAGCTGCCAATTTTTTACAAGTCCCACAACCTCAGCAATATTCTCAACCATCTCAACAATCTATACCAACACCACAACAACCTCAATATTCTCCACCACCTCAACAATCTCTACCCCCTCCACAACAACAAAATATTAAGCCTCTGGTTCAGCCATTACAAGGTTCTGTTGTCCAGAGAGTTTCAGAATACGGAAGAAAACCAAAAGGAGGGAAGGCAGTAACAATCATACTTTTCATCATTCTCTTTATTTTATTAGCGATTTTGGCCGCCGTAATCCTATTCAAAAAAGAACTCTCAAACTTCTTCACTAACCTTTTCTGGAGAGCGTTGTTTTAAATCACAATCAATTTTATATAGTTCTTACTTTCTTTTAAGTTGTAATAAAAATGGTGAAAAAATGGTAAAATTTGCTCATATCGCTGATGTTCATCTCGGTGGCTGGAAACAACAGCCATTGCAAGATTTGAATCTTGAGTCTTTCAAAAAAGTTATTGAAACCTGCATTAAAGAAGGAGTTGAATTCGCGGTTATCTCAGGAGATTTATTTGATAATGCTTTTCCTCCTATAGATGTTCTTAAGGAGACTTTTGCAGAGTTTAAAAAACTGAAAGATGCCGGAATCCCATGTTTTCTTATTGCAGGAAGCCATGATTACTCTGTTTCGGGAAAAACATTTCTAGATGTTCTGGAAAAGGCAGGCTTTTGCAAAAATGTCGCTGTTTTTGAGGAAAAAAATGGAAAAATAATGCTGAATCCGACAATCTACAAAGGAGTTGCAATTTATGGATACCCTGGAAAAACTTCTGGCCTTGAATTAGAAGATTTGCGAAGAGCACAGTTTAATGAGGCTCCCGGTATGTTCAAGATTTTCATGCTGCATACAACTATAGACAAGGCAAAAGGAGATCTACCAATAGATGCTCTCGAAACATCCAAAGTTCCGGAGGCAGATTATTATGCAATGGGACACTTGCACATAGATTTCCAATATGAAAATTTTGTCTATCCCGGTCCTGTATTCCCAAATAATTTTCAGGAGCTTGAAGATTTACATCATGGAAGATTTTACATAGTTAACACTGCCCTTGAAAAACCATTAAAAAGAATTGACCTAAAAATTAAAGATGTAGTCTCCTTTAATATTGAAGTGAACAATTCTCTTAGAGCAACAGCGCAGATACTTTCTGAACTTGAAAAACGAGATTTAAAGGACAAAATAGTTCTTCTCAGGATTCGTGGTCTTCTGGAAAGCGGAAAACATTCTGACATAAAATTTGCACAGATAGAAGAAGCTGTAAAGAAAAAAGGAGCTTATTTTTTGCTAAGAAACACTCATGACCTCAAGACAAAAGAAACAGGGCTAGAGGCTGAAATTCAGGAAACAGAAAATATAGAGGAGGAATCTATAAAAAAATATTCTGAAAAAAATCCTTCAGCATTCAACAGACTTATCCCACAAATGATAAATGTACTCTCCACAGAGAAACAGGAAGGGGAAACGACAGAAACATTTACTTCAAGACTTTTGGATGAAACTAAAAAAATATTCGTTATCTGGTGAAGCTATGAGGCTCAAGAAAATAATCCTGAATAATATTAGAAGCTACGAAAACCAGACGGTTATTTTTCCAGAAGGTTCTACACTTCTTTCAGGAGACATAGGTTCTGGAAAGACATCTATACTTCTTGGAATAGAATTTGCGCTTTTTGGTTTGCAGCCAGGACAGAGAGGGGGCGCTTTGCTGCGAAATGGGGAAGGAGAAGGAGGAGTCATTCTCCATCTTGATATAGATGGAAAAGATATAATAATCGAAAGAAAACTGAAAAAGGGAAAAACAATTTCTCAGGATTACTGCTCTATAACCATTGAAGGAGAAAAAAAAGAGATGGCTATTACAGAACTGAAAGATAAAATCCTTGAACTTTTGAGTTACCCGAAAGAATTTTCAAAAAAACAAAATATACTCTATAAATTCACCGTTTACACACCACAAGAAGAGATGAAGCAGATAATTCTTGAAGATCCTGAAACGAGAATCAACTCGCTTAGACATGTTTTTGGAATAGACAGATACAAAACGGTGATAGAAAATACAGAAATAATTGCCTCAAAGATGCGCGAAGAAAAAAGAATGAAAGAAGGCCAGATAGAAAATCTTGAAGAAGATCTTGCAGTTTTTATTTCCAAAGAAGAAGAATTGGAAACAAAACATAACAATCTGGTTTCTGTGGATAAGGAGCTTTTTCTTAGAGCAGAGGAGATGAAAATGGCACAGGAAGAAAGCCAGGCTGTTTCAAAAAAAATAGAGGAAAAAAATAAACTACATCAGGAAATAGAAAAAACAAAAATCATTGTTTCCAATAAAAGGGAAACTATCTTTAATAATGAAAAAATTTCAGAACAATTGCAAACCGAGATAAAAGAGCTGGAGATCCTGAGATTTGATGAAATAAAAATTAAAGAGCTTGAACAGCAGATAGAATTCAGAAAAAAAGAAAAATCAGATATAAATGAAGAGAACCTGAAAGTTAGTTCTCAGGTAAATTCCCTAAATATCAAGAACCAAGATAACAAAACCCTGAAAGAACAACTGAGACACCTAGAGATATGTCCCACATGCCTTCAAAATGTAGGTCCTGTTTACAAGAGCAATGTGATAAATAATTTAGACTCAGAAACCTCAGAAAACCTGAAAAAAATAGAAGAATTAACTTTGGAGAAAAAAAGAATTATGGAAAATATTTTTGGTATTGAAAACTGGATTTCTGCCAGAGAAAAAGAGCTTTCTGATTTAAGATTGAAGAAGATAAAATTCCAGGAAATAGAATCTAAGAGGGAGAGACTCAGAGAAACAGAAAAAACAAGCGAGCTTCTCAAAAAAGATATAAAACTTCTGGATCAGCATGTAGAAACTCTTACAAAGGATATTTTTGAGCTTAAAAAATTCGAAGGTATTCTAGAAATGAAAGATAAAGAACTAAAGGAAGCAATGAGACAAGAAAGAATGGCAGAAATAAAAGTCGCTGAACTGAAAAAAGAAATAGAAGTATTCTCGAGGCAAATAGAAGAACTGAGAGAAAGGATAAAGAAAACAGAAGAAACTAGGGAAAAGCTGGAAAATATCACAAAACTTGAGGAATGGATTTCTAATAATTTCATTTCCATGATTTCATTTACAGAGAAAAATGTTATGATGAGGCTAAAGTCAGAATTCTCCAGCCTATTTGCAGAATGGTTCTCAATGCTCGTTTCAGATGTTTTTGAAGTAACTCTTGATGAGGAATTTACCCCAGTAATACACCATCAGGATTATGAGATAGATTATTCCTATCTTTCTGGAGGTGAGCGAACAGCTATCGCTCTTGCCTATAGACTTTCTCTGAATCAAGTGGTTAACTCCCTTCTCAGCAAGATAAAAACTAGGGATATAGTTATTCTCGATGAACCAACTGACGGGTTTTCAGAGCAACAGCTGGATAAGATGAGGGATGTTTTGCGTCAGCTGGAAGTAAAGCAGTTGATAATTGTCAGTCATGAACCGAAGATAGAGAGTTTTGTTGAAAACGTTATAAGGTTCAGAAAAGAGAACGGTATCTCGAGGATGATTGAAGAAAGGCTCATTTAACCTTTCCATAAAAAACCCCTTATCCGAAAACTTTATAAAATATAATTTCCAAGACTTTATAGGTTGATTCTGAGGTATATTAAGGAATTATACTTATAACATAAAAAATGGAAATGGATAGCGAATTAAAAAATTCAATTCTGAAATCAGGAACTACAATATTAGGAATTGTCTGCAGAGATGGAATTGTGATGGCTGCTGATAGGCAATCAACTGCAGGGACTATAGTGATGAATAAGGATTCTCAAAAAATAAGAATTGTAAATGACTATCTGGCTTTTGCAGGAACAGGAATGGTTGCAGATATTCAGAGAACAGTAAAAATCGCTGCTGCTGAACTAAGAATCAAAGAACTGCATGCCAAATCTAGGCCTTCTGTGAGAAACGGTGCAGGCTTAATATCTATGATGATTTATAATTCTATAAGACAACCAGCAATGCTACAGTTTATGGTAGGAAGCCTTGTTGGAGGGGTAAATGAAGATGGAACAGCAGAACTGTATTCCATAGACCCTGCCGGAGGGATAAATAAAGTAGAAGATTATGATGCTAATTTTGGTTCAGGTATGCCATTTGTTCTTGGTCTGCTTGAAAGGCAATACAAGAAAGGAATGTCTGTAAAAGAAGCAATTGACCTCGCCGTAGAAGCTATTAAGAGTTCAACACAGAGAGACGTTGGCTCTGGCCACGGTATAGATGTCTTCACGCTAACAAAATCAGGAATCTTAAAAGTTGTTGATCAGGAAATTCTTCCACAATACAGAGACATGAAGAATCAGTAAAAACGAGAGTTTTTTTGGGTAATATTGACTAAGTGATTCGCTAAATTAATTAAAATAAAAATGACAGACATTCTGAAACATATAACAGAAAAATTGCACAACAGCATAACAGAGGCTAATTTTGAAGGTGCAAACATAGTTCTCTACACCAACAATGAAAATTTTTTCAGAGAAGGAGAAGGCAAGATCAAAGAACTTGTTGATGAGATTAAAAAAAGGATAGAACTTCGTGCAGACCAGAAAATCCTTCACGATCAGGAAAAAGTAAAGGAAGAAATAACAAAAATAGTTTCTCCAGAGGCTGAAATAACAAACATAATTTTTGATTTTCATAGAAGCATTGTGATAATCGAGGCAAAAAAACCAGGAATGGTTATAGGGAAGCAAGGTTCTGTTCTAGACGAAATAAAGAAGACAACTCTCTGGACCCCCCAGATTAGAAGAAGCCCTGCAATTAAAAGCCAGATTACAGAAAATATAAGAGAAGTTCTTTATGCGAATAATAACTACAGAAGAAAATTCTTGAATGAAATAGGTGAAAAAATCTACAAAGGATGGAATCCTGAAAAAGTGGAAGAGTGGGTTCGCTTGACAATGCTTGGCAGCGCTCGCGAAGTAGGAAGAAGCTGCATGCTTTTACAAACCCCTAATTCAAAAGTCCTTCTCGATTGCGGAATAAATGTGGCGGGTCATGGAAAAGATAAATTCCCTTATTTTGATATCCCTGAATTTAACATACAACAGTTAGATGCAGTTATTCTTAGCCATGCCCATCTCGACCATGTGGGACTTTTGCCTTACCTTTACAAGATGGGATACAAAGGCCCCGTATACATGACCTATCCAACGATGGATCTTGCTGCACTTCTCTGCCTGGATTTCATAGGGGTTGCCTATAAACAGGCTGCAACTCCTTTATACAGTTCGAAAGACATAAAGGAAATGGTGAAACACACTGTCTGCCTTAATTTTAACGAAGTTAATGACATAACTCCTGATATAAGAATAACTTTTTACAATTCAGGTCATGCTTTAGGAAGCGCAATGGTACATTTCAATATAGGAAATGGATTGCACAACTTTCTTTATTCTGCAGATTACAAGTATGCCAGGACAAGGCTCCTTGACCCTGCCGTGACAACTTTTCCCAGAATAGAATCTGTTCTTACAGAAGCAACTTACGGAGCAAGGACAGACATCCTTCCCCCTAGAATAGAATCTGAAGAAAAAATGATGGAAATAATAAACAAAACAATCAATCGTGGCGGAAAAGTTTTGATCCCTGAACTTGGTTTGGGAAGAGCACAGGAAACAATGTTGATAATAGAGGATGCAATAAAAGAGGGCAAGATGAAAAATATTCCTGTTTATATTGATGGAATGATATGGGACATAAATGCAATCCATACAGCTTATCCAGATTTTCTTAGCAATAAAGTAAGAGCCTCAATATTCCAGGATAAGAACCCCTTTGTTTCAGAAATATTTTCCCGTGTCGGAAGCCAGCAGGAAAGAAAAAAAGTTATTGAAGGCGGTCCGTGTGTTGTTCTCGCAACTTCTGGAATGTTGGTTGGAGGAGCTTCTGTGGAATATTTCAGGGAGTTCGCAGGCAACCCGAATAATTCAATCTGCTTTGTCTGTTATCAGGGAGTTGGCTCTCTTGGTCGCCAAGTGCAGGAAGGCCTTACAGAGACAAAGATGAATGTCGAAGGCCATGATGAAAGTGTCAAAATAAATATGGAAGTTAACACTATAACTGGTTTGTCTGCGCATGCTGGTCGCAACGAAATAATCAGTTTTTTCAATAATATGAGACCAAAACCAAAAAGAATAATGATAAATCACGGAGAAGTTTCCAAATGTCTCGATTTGGCTTCTGCGCTTTACAAATTAAACAGAGTTGAAACCAATGTCCCCCGTATTTTGGAAACAATGAGGCTGAGGTAAAATAAAATATGAAACACAATCTGAAAATTACAGCAATTCTATTGACTATGTTTATTGTAACTCAATTAATAGGTATTTACGTAGTAAATTATTATTCTTCTAAAAATGCAACTCTTCCTTTCGGCCTTAATCCACCGCAGCCACAACAAGCCTCTGACTACACGAGTTTACTTTCAGGAATAATTTTTGCATTCATAATCGCAATATTCCTCTTATTTCTATTCACAAAATTCAAGTTGAAATTCATATTAAAAGCCTGGTTTTTCGTTGTCATAGTGATGGCCCTTTCCATATCTTTCATAGCAATTCTTCCGGTAAAGCTAACAATTGTTGCACTTATTTTGGCAATTCCTCTTGCAATGATAAAAATGTCCGGAAAAAATTTTCTTATTCATAATTTCACAGAGCTTTTGATATATCCCGGAATTGCTTCTGTTTTTGTTCCTGTACTTAATGTATGGACAATAGTTGTTCTCTTAGTTTTAATATCTATATATGATATGTGGGCTGTCTGGCACTCAGGAATCATGCAAAAAATGGCAAAATACCAGATAAACACTCTTAAAGTTTTCTCAGGTTTTTTTGTCCCCTATGCTTCAAAGAAAGTAAGACAGCAGATAAGCAAATGGAAACAGTCTCTAACAAAAAAACAACTAGACAAGAAAAAAATAAAAGTTAATGTAGCGATTCTTGGAGGAGGAGACATAGTTTTCCCGATAATTACAGCCGGTGTGATGCTAAAAACTCTTGGACTTGCTTCAGCCTTCTTTGTGATTCTTGGAGCAACTCTTGGACTTGCATATCTGTTCTTTGCGGCAGAAAAAAAGAAGTTTTATCCTGCAATGCCTTTCATTTCAGCAGGAATTTTCTTGGGAATTTTGGCAAGTTATCTGATTCTTTAATTTCTCTATTGTTCCCACTATCTAAAAGTAACAACATAGGAAGATTTATAAATATGAATCTCTGATTTGTGAAATGGAATACAGGAAGATAGAAATCAAGGGAAAAGGAGCAGAAAAACTTAATCAGGAATATTTTGAATTGTTATTGAAAGATAAGTATGGTATAAAAGGAGATTTCAATGTAGCATACGAACCTTCTCAAAATGGTAAAGAAAGAGGAATGCTTACAGTTACAGGGAATTTCGATGTTTCAGAGGTTTATTCTGTTCTTTCTAAAAGATTCTCATTAACCAAAATAAATGGAACAAATTTGGAAAGCATTCTGGGAAATGGAACACCATCTATAAAACTAATAGGAGAATTATCCGAAAAATTAAATTTATCTGGAATTTCAGAGTCTGAATTAGAAAAAGTTTTAGATAAAGACACTCTTTATGATATAGAGGTTGATATGGAGTATGATAAATATGGTATTTATGGTAAAACACGTTCTGAACTTGCCCAAATTTACCCTAGTTGGAATCTTGCAGCAGGAAACTCTTATATCTCTATACATGGAGATAAAACAAGCCTATTTAATGCAGGAAGGGAATATTTAAGAAAAAAACAAGAAGGTGCCGGAACAAGAACTGCTCCGACATTATAAAATGCTCGTAAAACAAGAATTAATAAGCAGGATTAAGGATTACTTTGATCTTAATATCTATGAAACAAAAGTATGGTTAGCTCTGCTGGGAAAAGGCATTGCTTCTGCAGGAGAGATTGCAGAAATTTCTCGTGTTCCAAGGTCAAGAACCTATGATGTTCTTGAAAGCCTGGAGAAAAAAGGCTTTGCAATAATAAAACTAGGAAAGCCTGTAAAATATCTTGGAGTAAAGCCTCATATAATACTTGAAAAACTTAAAAATAATGTTAGGTCAGATGCCGATGAAAAAATAGTAACCCTTTCCAATATAAAAAGCACAGAAGAATTCATCAAGCTTGAGGAAATTTATAAAGAAGGATTAAGCCCTATAAAGCGCGAAGATTTATCTGCAGCCATAAAAGGCAGGTCAAACATTTCAAACTATCTGAAAGAAATTCTAAAGAACGTTTCTAAGGAAGTGATAATCTGCACAAATGCTGAAGATATAAGCTTTAAACTAAAGCTCTTTGAGCAAACTCTTGCAGATCTCAATAAAAATAACATCAAGGTTAAAATGGCCTTGTCTGGAGATGAAAAGCTGATAAAGAAAATTGAGAAATCTATAGGAACAAAGATAAAAAAAATAGATGTAGATGCTAAGTTTTTTATAATTGATAAAAAAGAAATACTCTTTTACCTGTCAAAAAATAGTGGTCCTGATGATACGGCAATCTGGCTAAACTCTGAATTTTTTGCTCAGGCATTTGCAACCCTTTTTGAGAGAGCTGTTGGAGGAGATTAAAAATGACATATCATATTAAGATAAGAGAAGAATCTTTTTTTAAAAGAAGAAAAATAAAAAAAGATTTGAGACAGATTTTTGAAGAAGAAGGCTTTAAACGTAGGCTAAGCAAATTGAGGCATCCATTTACAGAATTATACAGAGTTGAGGATCTTACAGCAAAAATTTATTCAACAACAGAAGAGCGTGGATATGAACCTTTAATATATTATGCAGTTGGGCTAGAAATTAACGGATCAACTGAAAATCCAATATTTAGTAGAACAGAAGAAAGATTGCGCGCTTATCTTAATCAGATTAAGGAGAAAAAATGAGAACTCCTAAAGATTTCCAGGAAAATTTAGAAAAATATTTATCTGATCTAGACAAAAGGATAGATCTTGAAGAAGATGTTCTAAAACTTGTTGAGGGTCTTACAGACAGTCCAGATAGTAATATAAGGGTAAAAGAACCCATCATACAAACAATACGTGCATATAGGAATGCAAGGGAATATTTGTTAGATTATTTTCCAGAATTAATAAAATGACAGAAAAACAATATATAATGATGAGGGTAGATTACGAACTAGAAGATGGAACTGTA
>JBGPHA010000012.1:0-12511 GCA_041484115.1 Candidatus Nanoarchaeia archaeon
AAAAGAACTTAATCAATGTGATAGAGACGAATTTCCTAGTTCTATAATATATCAAAGAGGAGAAGATTTTAAGGGAGATACTGAAGCACAAAAAGAAAGAAGAGAGAGAATTCTTAAAGAAAGATCAAGGCATTATGAAAAATGAGCGATGAAAATCATAAATCCATTTTAGAATTGACTTTGGAAGACTTGGGTTTTAGAAAATATGTAACAGGGGAAAATCTAGATGGGGCAGAGGACCTAATTCATCGATGGTATAAGGAAGGAAATCAGTGGAAGACTGACTATTATATAAAAAGAAAATAAAAAAATCTTAAAAATGAAAGAAATAACTTCAGGGAGATTAAGAAAAAATATGGGGAGAAAATGACATATTACGAAGTTTCTTTACAACATAAAATATTATAAATCATTTAAATTTTTCCATAGAATGGACTTAATTGAAAGAATAAAGAAGATAGCAGAGGCAGAAGGAATACCAGAATCAAAACTTATTCTAAAAGAAGCGGAATGGTTTTTTGAAGAACATCAATATCATGGGTCTCATGAACTGAGATTGGAAATAAGAAGGGGGAAGGTATCAAGAATAGGATTATATTGTACTGCAAGTAACTTAGTTCGTACAAAAATTTGCTCACATCAGGGTTCAGATGATGAAGCAAGTTTACCTTCTGTAGTTTATTCTCCTGAAATTACAAGTGAGATGAGATATCAAAAAGAAAGAAGAGAAGCCTAAATCTATTTTTTTCCTTCTAGGTCAAGGTAAGCCTTTGCCTGGTTCAGAAAAGAATCACTGGCGCTGGATATTTTTCCTTGGTATTCTTCAATTGTTGATGGAATTACCCATTTTTCATAAATCCCTCTGAGGAATTTTTTGAATGCGGTTGTTTCAAATTTCCCTTCATAATCCTTAACGAGCGTTCCCCTGATGCCTACTTCTATAGAACCCTGGTTTGTTTTTACCTTTGCTCCGCCTTGATTTATTTCTATTTCTTTTAATCCATTGGCATTTATGTTTACTCCTACATCAAACTGAAAATAATCAGTCATTTTTTTGCTTCCAGACCAACTCACGCTTATATTTTTTATAGCTCCGTCTAATTTTTCACTGTAAGAGTTTTCAGATATATCTAAACCCATTTCTTCTTTAAGCCAGTCATAGCAAAATTTATAGAAATCTTTGAACGAAAAAATTCCTGTATATCTAATCTTGCTTGAAAAAATAGTTTCTTTTTCTGGCATTATCCATAAAGTAGGATTTGATTTAAATATTTAACTAAAGAACATATATATTTATAGAGAGTGTCTTTATTTTAGGCATATGGGAAGTCCTCTAATCAAAAAGGAAAAATCTGAATTTACAGAGATTTTTGAGCAATTTTTAAAGACCTACCCCGATTTTCCAGAAATTTCTGAAATTGCTAGAAGAAATTCCCGTGGAATGGGAAGAAGAGGTTCCGGAAGAGTTTGGATAATAGGTGGGTTTATTTATAGGCCAATAATCAAAAAACTTTATGGTGAAATCCCTGAATTGTCACAAATAGACATAGATTTCTTAATTGAAAGAGGTCCTGCAAAAGAAGATTTGTATATACCTAAAGGATGGGAACCTAAAATAACAAATTCCGGATACCCTTATTTAGAAAAGGAAAAAATAAGGATAGATCTAAATTATCTTTTTAGTTTTCATTCAATAATAAGGAGAAGCCTACGACCAAGATTCAAACATTTTTTTACAGGAACCCCTTTAGATATCCAATCAATAGCTTATGATTTGACTGATAAGAATATTGGCGTAATAGGAAAACACGGAATTGATGCAATAAAGAGAAGAATTGTCAAGGTAAACAACTTGGAAGAAGCAAAATTTGAAGCAGAGAAGAGAGGAACAAGCGTTGAAGAATTGGTGACACAAAAAGCAAAAGAACTTGGCTTCGAAGCAGATCTTGCACAACCATTCTCAATCAAACCAAGAGAATCTTATCAAGAAGTTGCGAGAAGGCTAAGAAATATTCTTGGAGAAGATCCTATTTCTTGAAAAGATATTAAATAGAACTTCTGCATGAATCACAGATTAGCATACCATGAACCCTATAAAGGGTGTCTCTTTTTCCACATTCTTCACATATACCATCATCAATCTCTGCAAGATCTCGCACTTTTTTTATTCTCTCCAATTTTTCTTGCTCTTCTCTGATGTTTGCATACTCCTCAAGCTCAGGATAAACTTCAGGGTGAAAGCTTAGAATGTCTCTTACAGTGACCAAACCAAGTAAATTACCATTTTCAACAACAGGTAACCTATCAAACTTCATCTTATTCATTTTTTTAATTGCTTCCTTGACTGTTGCAGTTGGCTTTATTGTTGCAATTTTTTTAGGTGAAATATCTTCTGCTTTTATTTTTGATAAATCTTTTTGTGATTTCTTGACTAAAGCCCAAAGAATATCTTTCTGACTGATAAACCCAACAAGTTTTTTGTTATCTGCAAGAAGTAAACTGCCGACCTTTGCCCTGACCATTTTTTTTGCGCAGCTGAAAAGGCTTTCATTTGGCTTGACTATTACAGGTTCGCGGGTCATAACATCTGCAACAAGAATATTTTCCATGAATATCACAGAGGCCCTTCGCTTATAAATTTTGTGAGATTTAATACTATAGAAGATATTTTTATTTCATTACAATAATGTTTAAATAAGCCTGCTGAGAGTATTGAAATATGCTAACTGACTCTATTCGTAACTCTTTTAAAGATTCTTTTAGAGAAAATTTAGGAAGAATTGGAGAGCAGTTTAGACAATATTCCCAAATGCCTCTTGAAGATAGGCTAGGTGAACTAAAAAAATTAAGAAATATAAAAAGAGGATTTGAAAGAAAATTAAATGTAATTGATATAAGAACTCTTCTTCTTGAGAATATGCCAGATGTTGCTGAATACAAAGTAAAAACAGATAAGCTTGCTGCGAGTCTTTTGGAGCACTTAAAAGAAAAAGGGGATACTCCTTATAGAGAGCTGCAAATATCAGATGAATATTTTCCGGTTTTTATTCATTATCTTAATTTATTTAGAACAGCTCAATTAATTGAAATGTCTCCAGATCTATCATTTCCAGGAGAGATGGACAGTATAATTAAATTAACTGAACGAGGCAGAAATCTGCAATATGCAGAAGCAATAGAATAAAATGCCAGAAAAACCTGTTATTCTTATGCCTGAAGATGTCCAAAGGCTCCTTGGTAAGGATGCACAGAGAAACAACATAATGGCTGCTCGAATGGTAGCCGAGATTGTAAAAACAACTCTTGGTCCAAAGGGAATGGACAAGATGCTGGTTTCTCCAACAAACGATATAACGGTTACGAATGATGGCGTGACAATCCTTGAAGAGATGCAGATAGAGCATCCGGCTGCAAGGATGATGGTAGAAATAGCAAAAACTCAAGAGTCTGAAGTTGGAGATGGAACAACAACAGCTGTGATGATTGCAGGAAAACTTCTAGAAAACGCTGAAAAACTTCTCGACAAAAAAATACATCCTACAGTTATAACAAAGGGCTACAGAATGGCTTCTGAAAAAGCTCAGGAGATTCTAAAGAATATTTCACTGAAAATAACTCCTGATGATGAGGATGTCTTAAAACAAGTTGCGATGACTGCGATGACAGGAAAAGGAGCAGAGGATTCCAAAGAGTGGTTTGCAGACATAATCGTTCGGGCTTTGAAGCAGATAGAAAATAATGGAAAAATCGATCTAAATGATATAAAAATACAAAAATCCAAAGGCGAGGGCATAAAGGATACAGAATTAATCTCAGGAGTTGTTATTGACAAATCAAGGATTTCACAGGATATGCCCCCATTTGTTAGAGGTTCAAAAATAGCCCTTATAGATTTCTCCCTTGAATTGAGAAATCCTGAAATTGAGACAAAAATATCTATATCAAGCCCTGAGCAGCTCCATGGTTTTATTGCGCAGGAAGAATCAGAAATTAGGGAAATGATAGAAAAGGTAAAACTTTCTGGAGCAAATGCAGTTTTCTGCCAGAAAGGAATAGATGACTTTGCCCAATATCTTCTTGCCAAAGAAGGAATATACGCTTGCAGGCGTGTTGCCAGGAGTGATATGGAAAAAATTTCAAAGGCAACAGGAGCAAGGATAGTCAGCAATCTCGGAGAACTTAGTCCATTTGAACTTGGAAATGCTGATGTTGTTGAAGAAGTGAAACATGGAAATGATTCTCTTACATATATCCGTGGGTGCCAGAATCCAAAAGCGCTCACAATTCTTATTCATGGGGGAACAGAGCATGTCATTGATGAAATTGAGAGAGCTATTAAGGACGGTTTAGGAGACGTTGCCTGTTCCATTCAGTCTGGTCTTGTTGTTGCAGGAGGAGGAGCTGTGGAAATGGAACTCGCAAAAAGACTCAGAGAATTTGGCCAGAGCCTTAGTGGTAGGGAACAGCTGGCTGTTGAGGAATTCGCCTCTGCACTTGAGTTTATCCCATCTTCCCTAGCTGAAAATGCAGGGCTTGACCCCATAGATGTTCTGACAGAATTGAAATCAAGGCATGATGCAGGAGAGAGAAATGCCGGGCTGAATCTTTTTACCAATAAAATAGAAAATGCTATCGAGGCGAGAATAATAGAACCATTAAAGATAAAGACACAGGCGATAAATTCTGCATCAGAAGTGGCAATGATGATTCTTAGGATTGACGATGTGATTGCTTCTACCGGAAAAAGTAATCATGATTTTGGAAAAATTTCAAGAAATCCTGAAGAAATGTTTTAGAAAAGAAATTTTTATTTGATTATATGGGTCCAAAAATAACAGAGTTTTTAACTTTTGAAGATATTTTAAATAGAGAAGAATATACTATCTGTGATGCTTCTATTTCTTCTCCCATGAATGCAAACTGGTATGAGGAAGGTGTTTACAGGGCAAGAAATTTTGTTGGGATTGATTCGGAATTGGTTGGGAGAGAGATTGAAAACCTGAAATTTTTTATCGAATTTTTGAAAAATCCAAATGTATATGTTGCAAAAGGAGTTTCTTTTCAGCTTCAGAATGCAAGAGATATTGTGGCAGATAAAATAAGATACTTAAAAACGGAGAGAAAGAATGAAAGAGGCAGGAAATACCAAAACGGAGAAAATCAAGCAAATCTTCTTCAGGAAGTTCATGATATGCTTTATGAATCTTGCAGAGAGGCAAAAAGAGTCTCTTTTCTACCAAAAGAAAGACAGAAATACAACAGTCTTGAAAAAATTGTTGTTAATGTAGCAGAACAAACAGGAGCAAGAATTGATTTGAATGAAATTTATGATCAAAGGGCAAAGCCAAAAAAGGTCGAGGACTTTCATGCTGATGAACAAACAGTTGCTGCCGCTCTTTATTTCTCTATAATTGAAAATAAAAAAGGATGCATCTTAACGAGGAATTCAGATATTGAAAGAATTCTTACAAACACTCTTTTTTATTTCTTTTACTCTAACAGAAGTCAATTTAATAGATTTTTTAGTATAGTAAGAACAAATAAAATAGGAATTTATTTTGTCTCAAATTCGCGAAAAGGAGAATTTATTTTTGATAGCAGAAATTTTCTCCCATCCTCAAAAAACAAAGAAGTTATTAGTGTAATTGATAATAAAGCAAATTGATATAATTTAAAATAGAATTAAAAATTCTTTTAATTATTTCTATCTCGATCTTAGAATTAATAAAACTAAAAGAATTATAATGAGTACAATGGAGAGTAATCCAAAAAGTATAGGTAATATTCCGAGACTATTTTTATTTTCCACTTTTGGTTTTTCTTCATTAAGAGCTATTGCCTTCGGAGCAAATTGCTCTAAATATCTCTGGGTTTCAAATGTCTGATCTGGGATTATTCTTGTTCCACTACTTCCGCTACCACCGCCATTGCCACCACTACCGACAACATTCTTTACAGTTAAAACATAAGACTGAGTAACATTGGCTTTTCCGTCTGAAACTCTAACTGTAACATCAAAATTTGTATCAGTATTAACAGAAGGAGCTGTTCCTGAAACTAATCCTGTTTGGCTATTTATTGAAAGCCAATTTGGAGCTTGTGTTAAGGAATAAACTAAAGTATCACTGTCTGCATCTGTTGCTGTAACTTGATAAATATAATTCTTTTTTTCATCAACCTTTGTAACAGGATTTGATGTTATAACTGGGGGATTATTTGTAACTACAGGGTTTACAGCTATTGATACTGTTGCTGTATTGCTATTTGCAATTCCGTCATTTGCTTTGAATGTGAAGCTGTCTGCTCCAACAAAATTAGTATTTGGTTTGTATGTTACCTGGCCCGTTGAAGGATTAAAGTTTGACAAAGTTCCATATAAGGGATTTCCTACAATTGAAAATGTCAAAGCATTTCCATCAGAATCTGTTGCAATTAATATTATACTGACTGATGTATCTTTATTTATTGTAATGCTCTGATTTTTTGCGACAGGAGGATTGTTTGGAGATATTGGAACATCTTTTACTATAAGAATATAAGTTTGCGCTACAACTCCCCCTTTCCCATCTGAAACCTGAACTGCAATATTAAATTCTGTATCAGCATTAACAGAAGGAGCTGTTCCTGAAACTAATCCTGTTTGGCTATTTATTGAAAGCCAATTTGGAGCTTGTGTTAAGGAATAAAATAAAGTATCACTGTCTGCATCTGTTGCTGTAACTTGATAAATATAATTCTTTTTTTCATCAACTTTTGTAACAGGATTTGAAGTTATTACAGGGAGATGATTTGTTGGAGGTTGATTTATAACCAAAGTCAATGTATGGCTATCTGAACTTGGAAAACTATCACTTCCACTTAAAATGACATTGAAGTTCCCAGTTGTTTTGTAAATTGCCTGTGTTAAAGAGTATGTGTTATTATATCCATAGCTTCCTATAACTTTGTTATTCTCGAAGGAGTAGACTAAATGATTCGTAGAATCGTAAAGTTTTACATTTATCGTCATCGGAAAACTCATACTGAAAAAGTCGGCATTGAAATCAATGCTTTCTCCAGCGTTTATATGTGCATTTTGGCTTCCATCTTTCCAGTCACCATAAATAACAACCGCACTGATATTATTAAGAAAGAAAATTAAAAATACACTAGAAATTAAAAACAAAAATTTATATTTCATTTTTTATTTAGTCTGAATCTTCCACCAAGTCCACCCCAAGCACCTTTTCTGCTATCATAACCACCAAAAACTCTCAAACCAAGCATGCTATTAAGAGGTATTTCTGCTCCTCCAAAAATTCTATATGAATGTTTGTTATCTGATCGTGAATTTGTATTTGTTTCTAGCGTGTCTCCTGATGCAGAAATTATGCTTTCCTTAACTCTTGTCGTGTAATTTCCAGAATTAACTCCAGCACCAAGGAAAAGAGACTCTAAAGGATGAAGTTCAACAGTAATACCAAGAGATCTGAAATCTCTTTCTTCTTTTATTCCTGTTCCAATTCTTCCCACTGATAATGGAACAGTAACTGAGTCAACTGTCCTATCTCCTGCTTGTGAATAATTAACTGAAAATCCAACAGGCCCATACCCAATTCCAATTCCTGCACCAATAACTTTATTTTCTCCGGCAAAACCATCAAGAGTCAATCTCGCTGAAGATTTTTTTCTTTCGTGTCTTTCTGACTCTCTTGGAGTGTACAGGGGCCTTTGTGTAACTCTTGGAATAGTATCAGTTCTCAAAGTATCTACCCTTCCTCTCACAGGTTCTGGTTCTCTTCTTGCAGGAGGAACAGAAGAAATAGGTTTTGCCCTAATATTAACAAGAATAGGAACACTTTCTGAAACATATCCTTGCCCAGCAGAACTTTTTGCAATTATAATATAAGTATTTGGTTTTATCTCAGTAATTTCTTGCGAATTAATAGACCCATCTGCAACAGCCTCTCTTAATGCTTTTAATGAAGTGCTGTCTGTTTCAGACATTGTTCTCAAAAGTCTCTGAACATAATCTATGGATGCTCTTTTTTCTGGAGTTTGAGTCCCTTCTCTTAAATAAGATAAAGTGTTCTCAAGCCCTTTTCTTGTGTTAACAGCATCATAAGAAATATCTCCTCTTTGAGCATAAAGTCCTAACCATTTTCCAATATTGACTGTAGAATCAGGCAAATCATAAACAAAATCTTTCAGAAGAACACCTTCCCCTGAAGCAGAATACTCTGGGTTTCTTGAATAAATCTTATTTTTCTGAACTTGAGTTTGCTGTGCATAGGCTTCTGATCCAAAAGCTAATGACCCTGCCAATAAAGAAGCTCCTAAAATCCCTAATTTGTTTTTTTTACCCATTCTGCATTCAGAAAAAAGGTGTTTATAAATTTTGTGTTTATGTAACTATTATTAAATTAATACAATTTTGATATAAAATTAGTCATGCTATTGTAGTTATAAAGTTGCATAAGCAACAGATCCAACTATTACTATTGCTGCTATAAAATTCTGCCAGCTTATTTTTTCCTTTAATACGAAGTAAGCTAGGGCATATATAAAAATTGGACCGAGCATAAGTAAGAGTGTCGTGAAAATGACTCCTACTTTTAAATAACCATAATATACTATAATCCTATAGATCACCCATATAAAGCCAGTGACAAAAATTTGCCATCTCACCTTTCTATCCAATTTTTTAAAATCAGTTCTGAAAATTAAAAGACTGAGGAGAAATATTGATAAGCTTCTCAAAAAATAAAAAGTTACTGGCGAATAGAAGTCAAGTATCAACCTGGAAATTACTAATTCAAGAGCAAAAAAGAAACTTCCAATAATGGCCGCAACAAAATACTGATTGAATTTTAGATGATGTCTTTTTATATGTGAAAAAATTAATGCCAGTGACGCAATCAAAACGGGAATTATTATTTTAAGATTCCTTTCATAAAGATTTTTTGTAAAAAAACTGAAAACAATTGCAAGGAGAATTATAAATAATGGCTCGAGAACGAGGGCCTGCTCAAGATTTCCTACTTTCTCCCCTTTCATAGAATAAAAAATGAAAAAATTCGCTATCATTGAAAAGAGAATAACCAGAGAAAAAATGAGAATATTTCTTGGTTCAAGAGCTCCTGAATCCAACTTCCAGAAAAAGTATAATAGTGGAAGCAAAGAGACAACTATTGCCAAAAATGAGGCTGTTTGATAGAGATTTATGCTTACTTTCTTTTTTATGAGAACAATTCTTTCTAGAATAGTTCCACCAGCAAGGGCAATTGCTCCTAATATTGGCAAATAATAGACCATTTTTAGATAAAGAGAGGCCCATTTAAAAATTTTAATAGGTTAGATTTATATAATAAAAACCCTCTAATTATAAATAAAATGAAAAACAAAACTTACGATTTCGTTGTTTTAGGTGCAGGTGGAACAGGATTGGCAGCAGCAATGTATGCTGCAAGACTCGGATTAAATACCCTTGTTCTTGGACACACTCATGGTACAGAACGTTCTGTTGGAGGTGTCATAACTACGACACATATTGTAGAAAATTATCCTGGATTCACAAGAATTTCTGGTCCTGACTTGGCGAAAAAAATTGAAGAACATACAAAATCTTATGATCTAGTAAAAGTTAAAGAAGAAAGAGTTGAAGAAATAAGAAAACTAAAAAATATTTTTCATATTAAAACCAATAAATCATATTATAAAACAAAGACAGTTCTTTTTGCTACAGGAACAAAATGGAGAAAGCTGGATGTCCCTGGTTCTAAAGAATTTGAAAATAAGGGGGTAAGTTATTGTGCCTTATGCGATGCTACTTTATTTAGGAATAAGGTTGTTGCAGTTATTGGCGGTTCTGACGGTTCGGCAAAAGATGCCCTTCTTCTTGCAGATTATGCGAAAAAGGTTTACATAATTAATCGAGGAAAAGAAATCCATCCAGAACCGATAAACATGAACCGGATTAAAACAAAAAAGAAAATAGAGATAATTAACAATACAAATGTTAAAAGAATAAATGGAGATAAATTTGTAGAAAGTCTTTCCTTTGATGAATCACACAATGGAAAAAAAGAGCTAAAGGTTGATGGTATTTTTGTTGCTATAGGACATGTGCCGCTTTCAGATCTGGCAAAATCTATGAGGGTCAATCTAAACAAGAAAGGAGAAATAAAAATTAATTATATGACCGCTGAAACAAATATTCCTGGAGTTTTCGCAGCAGGAGATGTTACAGACAGACCATTCAAACAGCTAATTACAGGAGTTGCAGATGGTTGTACTGCAGCATACACTGCATATGAACATATAAACAAAAATAAATTATGATTAGTTTTATAAACCTTCAGCCCTGTTTCTAAAAATGACCCTTAACTTCGAAAAAGAAAAACTTATTTCTGAACTAAAGGCAAGAAAACCGAAGAAAGTCCTTGTTCAGCTTGCAGAAGGAATTAAGCAAAATGCACCTGAAATTTCTCAATGGATAGAATCTCTTGGAATTGAATGCATTTTTTCCGGAGAGACATGCTGGGGAGCTTGTTCTGTAGCTGTTCAGGAAGCGCAGGCATTAGGAGTTGACTTGCTTGTACACTTTGGGCATGCCCAGTTCATAGAAGTTGATTTCCCTATATTATATATGGAAGTCCAGGATATTTTAGATTTGAATCCATTGCTAAACAAATCTCTTGATTCCTTGAAAGATTACAATAAAATAGGATTATCTTATTCTATACAGCATAGGCATGATATAGAAAATATTAAAAAATTTTATGAGGCACATGGAAAACAAGTCACACTTTCAAAAAAAGCAGGAACAAATGCCTATGAAGGACATATAACTGGTTGTGAATATCGCGGCCTAAAAGCGATACAGGAGGAAGTTGACTGTTTTGTAATCATAGGAAATCAATTCCATTCAATGGGAGCTGTTCTTGCAGTAAAGAAACCAGTAATCCTTATTGATGTTTATAATGATGATGTTAGAAGCATGGCTGGCCTGAGAGATAAAATTTTGAAACAGAGAATTTTTTCAATTGAAAAGCTCAAGGAAGCTGAAAATGTAGGAATAATTGTTGAAATAAAACCAGGACAGAAATTTGGAAATCCTGTTAAACTCCTAGAAAAATTAAAACAACATGGAAAAACAGCAATAGTAATTACAATGTCTGAATTAACTCCAGACAAGCTGATGAACTTTTACAATATAGACGCCTTTGTTGAATTGGCATGTCCGAGAATTGCACTCGATGATTTTTACAAATATGAGAAACCTATTCTAACAATGCGCGAGGCCCTAGTGGCTATCGGAGAAAAATCCTGGGAGGAAATCCTCGAGCAAGGCATTGTTTGAAAGAAAAATTAATCGGAACACCACAAGATTTATAAAATACTTTCTAGGTTATAATAAAGTAAAAAATGGTTGAGGCTATGGCTGAAAAAACAGAAAGCGGAACAATTACATTAAAGAAAAATGATTTGTGGAGATATTCAACATTTCTTTTGCTACTTGTAGTTCTTGTAGGAGCTTTCTTTGTTTTTAGAGGTAGTAGTGGAGCAGCAAATGTAACAAATACCGGATCTAATCAGCAGCAAGGTGTTGTTGATCTTAGTGTTTTCTCAAGTAATCCTGATTTATACCCTTCTCTTGGACCTTCAGATGCAAAAAATGTTGTTATTGAATTTTCTGACTTTCAGTGTCCTTTTTGTGCAATGGCTTCAGGACTTCCATCATGGGTTTCACAAGCTCAAGCTCAATATGGAGACTTAATAAATTCTGCAAAAAATGTTGAAGCACTTGCTAGCCAAGGAAAATTAAGATTCATCTATGTTCCTATGAGTTTCCTTGGAGCAGAATCAGGTTATGCAGCAGAAGCAGGATACTGTGCAAATGAACAAGGAAAATTCTGGGAAATGCATGATGCTATCTTTACAGCTCAGACTCAAGGAGAAAATACCGGTAAATACAACAAGGACAAACTTGAAGTACTTGCACAGACAATTTCAGGATTAGATCAAAGTAAGTTCAAGACTTGCTTGGAAAGTGGAAAATATACATCAGCTGTTCAGACAGCAGCAGGTCAAGCAAGCACTGCAGCAAGTGCAACACCAACATTCTATGTTAACGGAAAGCAGGTTTCAGCTTCTTGGAATGCTATTCAGTCTGCACTTCAATAATTTTTCTAGATACTGAAGGCTTTCAATAAAAATATTTAAATATGATAAAGCCTTATTAGATAATAGATCAAAATGAAAAACGAGACATTGGTTTGGGTGGTTATTGCTTTAGCTGCATTATTCTTTGTACTTAGTGGATTTGGATATGGAGGATATGGTGGGATGATGGGTATGATGTACGGAAATTTTGGTAGCGGAATGATGCTCTTTAGCTGGCTTTATGGAGTTTTAATTTTAGTTGCTCTGGTTCTTTTCATAGTCTGGCTTGTAAAACAAATTCAGAAAAAATAATTTTCAATTTTTAATCCAGGAATAACCTTTTTCTTCAAGATTATCTACGAGTTCT
>JBGPHA010000013.1:0-12101 GCA_041484115.1 Candidatus Nanoarchaeia archaeon
TCAAAATTTTTTCTTTATCTTTTTCATCAAGATCGCTTAAAATAGAATCATACCAAGTAGCTAATTCAAGAGGCATATATTTTCCTCTTTTCTCTTCGAATTTCTGATTATAAATTCCTATTGCGGTCTTAATTCCATCTTCAGATGCATAAGTTCCTCGTATGAAACCTAAAGCTTCCTCACCAAGACCGAGTCCTTCTTTTCCAGCAAGCAATTCAAGTGCACCAGGAACATATCTAGAACTTTCTTCAGATTGAAGTAGGCGTGCTGCTAATCCACCATATTGATATTTTTCAAAATTTAGTGAGACTCTTTCTCTTTCTGTCATATTTTTTTCAACAAATCTTTATTTATAAATGTTTCCTTCTTGTTACTACTTAGTAATTACTTCTGGTTTTCTGAACTCGTAAACTATCTTGGCTCTGCAAGGAAGTTTAGGTTTTACTCTCTTCAGTATTTCTCTCACTGTCTGTGTGGCTTTTTCGCTCATGGTTGCAATCATAAATATTCCGCTTCCTTCCTTTACCAGAGCAGCTTTTCCAGCAGATTTTCCGTAAGAGAGCTGCATTCCTGATGACATTCTGTCTGCCCCTGCTCCTGTAAGCATTTTGTTCTCTCTCTGTATATGATGGGGAAAGGGGATAACTTTGAAAAAATACTGTCCTGGGAGCTCTGTATCTAATTGCTTGTCGATGTACTGTCTAGAAGCCTCTAACGCATTGTGCCTTATCTGAGCACTTTCTTCAGCAACCATGGTCAGAACATGAGGAAGCTTTCCTTGGCTAAGCAATGGCCAAGATCCCATTGAGAATTTGACAATAGATTGAGGAGGAACTGTCTTTATGTAAGACTTCCCTTTCTTGCTGCTTATCCTTGTGTAAGGAACAGTGTGTTTCTTGGTATATGATGATGCTTTTCTTAATGCCATTTTATTTTATCTCAACATCTGTAGTAACTGCCTGTCCTGGCAATCCTTTTTCAAAAATAGCGCGGACAAGTCCTTTATTTCCATGTGGTCCTGAAATTTTCCCTCTGATTATTTTTCCTGCAGGGGATTTCCATGAGACTTCTTTTCCAAATAATTTTTCTGCTTCTTCTCTGTTTTTTGAACCAAAATCCAATAAGAAGTGTCTTTCATGTACTGTATTTACTCCTCTTCTAAATTGAATTACTTTTCCTTTCATAGAAGTTAACAAGAAAATTAGTTTTTAAAGGTTTTTAATAAATGAGATCTTCAAGATATTTTGGAGCACAGGGAGGAAGGTCATATTCCTCAAGAGAACCTATGTTGTAAGCTTTATTCAAAATTCTTCTTAAGTTGTCTAAATAAGAAAAAAAACCATTCGGATGGTTTAATGGCATAACAATTTCTGAGTTAGTATCGGGCTCAGTATAATCATCAAGATCATCTGAATCTAATACTTCATAATTATTTCCTTCATTTCCTATGAGATGTGCCACTCCTCTTTCAACTTTCTCCAAATCTCTCAATATGTACTCTCTGCTCATTTTAAATTTCCACTAACTCCTCCAGATATTCTGGCGCACCTCGTGGCAGTTCATCTTCAGAAAGACTTCCTGTCTCAAGGGCTTTTTCTAAAACAGTTTTTATTCTAAGATAATACATAAATAATCCGTTAGAATTTTCTATAGGACGAACAAAACCACCCTCTTCTTGATCAAACCAAAAAAAAGGCATTAAATAATCTGTGCTCGGGCCTGTCACATCAAAATTTCTGTTTTCATTTTCACTTAAATATCTTATATAACTTTTTACTTTAGCCAAATCTCCTTCTAATTTTTCCCTGTTCATTTTAAAGAATTATCTCGAAATCACCGAGCTCTCTCCTTACAAGTTCAAAAATCCTTGGATTTACTTCTAATGATTTTGAAAGTTTTTGTTGTTGTACGCACTCTGAAACTTCTTTCATGCTGGAATCCTCGATTTTATCTGTGAGTTTTTTTATTTTTTCTCCTTCAAAAAGGAAACTGACTCCGTTACAATGAAGTAGCTCTGCTATCGTTTGTTTTCCCTCTTTCTGATATCTTAACCTCATCCTAGCTTTCTCCATAGTCATGAGATCACTTCTCTGAGAGTAGTCTATTAGGTCATTTATCAAGATGGATGTATTTTTCCTAGCTTCATCAACTTTTCTAGAATCCATTTTCCCTTTTTTGAACTCTGTTTTTGTAGTTATAACATCTCTTAAAATCTTCAGGTGATTCTGAGTGAATTTTCCTTCTTTCACAAGTTTTTCAAAATCCTGGACAATTCCAGTCTGTGCTTTTTTTCCTAAAATAGCTTCTAATAGATTGAATACATCTTGGTAAATTTGCTCTATGGTTTTTTCCTGTGCCCTTTTTTCTATTTGCTTCCTAAGTTCTTGCAGCCTTTTTAGGTAGTCTTCTGTATCAGAAAGCATCTTGTCCAAGTCTGCACCTTTAATCTCTTTAAGTTTTTCGTGCTCAAAGTCCTTGTATGCTTGAATTATATTTTCAAGAATAGTGATATATTTTTTTTCAAGCATCTTCTCTTTATCGACAAATATCTTTTTCATGTCGCTTGCTGTCTGTTTTGGAGTTGGGGGAGCTAGGCCATAAAGCATGAGCAATGCCTGACTAGGAGTTGTAATACTCCAATAAATATCATGAACAAGAATATCAAGGAGAGCTTGTTTTGCCCTTTTCACTGATTTGTCTCCCATTGACATGAACATATCTATTGCTTCAGGACTTGGCTTTAATCTCCCCATCTTCAAAAGAGCTTTCCAGGGAAGGAAGGTTCCTCTATCATAAAGGGGGACTCCATCACGGATAAAAGTGAACATGACAGGATGCGCATCTTTTACAGATTCCCAAAAATCAGTTAACAGATAAACCTGGACATTCAGAATGTTTTTCTTTACCCCTGCAAGGGCCGTGGCTTCTGAAATATACTGAAAAATCATGCTTCTCAATCTTTCTTTTAATTCAAGTCTTGGCATTCTTTTTACGTCTGTGTCATTGATAATGATAAAAACATCCACATCAGATTCTTTTGTAGTATCTCCTCTAACCATGCTTCCTGCAATAACATAAGAAACGACATATTTGTCAAATTTTTGGAGTACAAGAGCTTTATGAATTTCTGCAACTCTCAAAGATTCCAGAATTCCTTTATCATATAGAGGATAAGACATACCTATTGCAGAAACGAGTTCAAATTTGCTGTCCAAGCATGCTTCCCAAATATCTACCGGAGTTTTCAAGTAAACCCAAACTTCTTTTTTTACCTTGTCAATTTCAGCTATCAGCTCTTTTTTCATTTTAGGAATTTCTTTGAATTTTTCTTCAGGAACGATTATATAAAGATGGTTTTTTTTCTGCAACTTCTGAAGCTCTTCAGCTGGAATTCCTTCCCCCAATTCATCTTCTACGAATAACTTTATGGTCTGGGGAGCAAGTATCCCTATAGCTTGAACAAATGGGTATTTTCTGACGATTGCAGCCTTTATCTTGTCAAATTCTTTCTTAGTCTTCTCCATTTCTTTCTGCAGTTGCTCTGTTCCTTCAGGAAGAATAGGTTTTTTTGCAGAGTATTTTGTATCTAAATCCATTCCAGGGATTTCTTGATTTTCCTTTTCTTTGTCGTCTGTTTGTCTCATTTTATCTGTTTTCATTTTTTATTGTATTTTATTAAATTTTTTTGTTATTATAAAGGTTTTTAGTTGTTTAATTTTGAATCATATGCCCGCCGCTCCTTACTCTGTCCGCTGTAGGTAATTCTTTTTCCAATCCAACATTGTATTGAGAATAAGGAACTTTTGTTCCGTCGATTAATATTTCTCCCTGATAGATACCTAGAGATGAACTTATTAATGCTCCAAGAAGAGGCTTTACCTTCTCTTCAGATGTTGCTATTATTTTCAAAGTCGTGTCTCCATAAGTATCAACCTTACCATAATAATTTTTTTTATAATAAACTTCAATATTGTCTCCAACAAATTTTCTTTTCAAGAATTTCTTTTCTAATCCAAGTTGAATTAAAACTTTATTTAGATTATTATGGGGGTCTTCAACTCTCAATTCAACATGTCTCTCAGGTTCAACTTTCCTTTCCAGTCCTTGAGAAACTCTTGCTTCACGAATCCAGGAATCCATTTCTCTTGCCTCTTTGAGAAGCTTTCTTTTCTTTACGTATATGTTTATTCTTGGGCCGGCGATTACCCCGAGAACGGTATGTCCCAGAATCCATGGGAAAAATTCTGAAGCAGATCCAAAGGGCAAAAAACCGCTATGGAGGATTTGAAGGGCATAAGAAGATAAGAATCCACCGATACTACCTCCTATAGCTCCATTAATTCCCGCATGAGAATTATTTCCGAATTCAAAATCCCTTTTCTGCATTCCAAAAACATCAAGCAATTCTGCTCTTCTTTGATTGTATTGCTGTTTTGCTTTTTCAAAAGAATCTTTATCATAGAGTGTGCTCTCAAAAATAAGTGCGTCATTTGCATCTCCTTTTATAAAATCAGAATGTTTTGGTTTCTTTTCTCTCAAAATTCCTTCTAAGCTCTTTTTTCCATCAATAACATCCTGCAAAACTGGATGCTTTTTTGCTGCATACTGGAGATAAGCCAGAGTTAATTCATTATGGTTAGCATCTTGAAATCTAATTCTTTCCAATGCTTTATTAACATTATCTCGTTTCAATACTGAAACCTGGTCACCTATATGAAGGCCTATTGTTCCAAACCCATTTCTAAGATCATATTCAGTTATTTTTATTCCATTACTATTATCAACAACTTTAGCAACTCCAAGTTTTTTTTCTCCAGCTCTCTCAGACAAATTTCCTTGCAAAGAGATTCCTAATTCATTGTAAAAATCCCTAACTGTTCTGTATCTTTGCGCTGGATTTTCATTTGTTGCTCTTTCAAGGACAGCAATTATTTTTGCAGGAATGTTCATATTTTCAAAATCTTTTTTTGTTGGCTGGCCTTCTGTTTCTATAAATGATTTCCCAAGAAGAATAAATTGTCCAACTTTTCCAAGACTGTAAATATCAGCTCTGCTATCAAAATCTTTTCCCTCTGTAACTTCTGGAGCTGTGAAATGTTGGGTATACATCTGAGTTCTTAACAGCGTTCTCCCTGTTGAAGGATTTGTGGATGTAGCCCAATCCATCAGTATAGGCTCTCCATTAATCATTATATTTCCAGGATTAATATCTCTGTGGACAACTGGTTTAACACCGTTGCTTTCATGAGCATATTGAAGTGGTTCAGATAATCCTTTCATAATTGCTAAAGCTTTTTCAAATACTGGAGTATAGTTTGGATCAAGAACTTCTTGTTCAAGAGTTCTTCCAGGAAGAGGTTCAAATACAGCCACAGGAGTTTTAATAAAAGATCCAGTTGTTCCATACTGAACAAGTGTAGGCAATCCTCTTATTCCATCCTTGTTCGCTCTTTCCAAGAATCTTATTTCACGTCCAGCTCTTTTCTCTTCATGAAGAATTTCATCCCAATCTCCTGGTTTTTCTGCTGCAGAATATATTTTAAGAACAACATCTAATCCATCCTCTTTTCTTCTAGCTCTGTAAACCGTTCCCTGTCCTCCATTTTCAGTATGAGCAAGTTTTTCTCCAATTTCATATTGTCCGAGAATATCTCCTTCTCTATATTCCAAATTTCTATTTTCACTTCTTTGTGTTGAGGGGGCAATCAGAGATTGGGAAGGCTTTGGTAAACTTGATGATTCTTCATCTGACGATGTTACCCATTTAATGCTCTTTAGGCCTTTTTTATTCATTTTCCCTTCTCCTTTAATATTTTATTTAAGCTGAATTCAATAGCATGAGATTTATTTCTAAAAGTTCCTTCTTTTATTACTTTATCAAGCAATTCAACCATTTTTTCTTCAATTGTTATGCTTAGTTTCTGTTTCATAGTGTAAAGTAGTGTGAAATCCTACTTTATAAATATTATCTTTTGTTGTCATTTTAAAATTAATACTCTCTTTCTTTTAGAGACTAAAGAAAAACTTAAAAGCGGTTTTTTCTATCTAAAAGGAAGGTCCATTAGTCTAATGGCAGAACACCTCGTTTACACCGAGGAAGCGTAGGTCCGATTCCTACATGGACCATTTATAAAAATGAAGATAAAGGATTATATAAAATATCTGAAAAATAACCCAAAAGGATATTGGTTCAAGCGTAAGATTTATGGGTGGGGATGGGTTCCTGTAAAATGGCAGGGCTGGGTTTTCTTGTTAGTTTGGGCTGTATTATTCACTCAGTTCTTTACCATAATTGACAAAAGCTCTAACTCGGTCAGCGATACCCTAATAGGAATGGTTACTCCAACTATCTTATTGCTTATTTTACTCTTTTTGGTTTGTTATGGAACCGGAGAAAAACCGAGATGGAGCTGGGGAAAATAAAATTTTAAAAACAGCATAGAATTCTGTAAAACAAGCGCTGTTGGTTTAATGGTAGAATATCTCGTTGCCAACGAGGTGACCCGAGTTCGATTCTCGGACAGCGCATCTTAATCAATTTCTGATCCGGATAAAGCGTCTCCGAGAAGTAAAAATAGCCCAATTATCACGAGGGCTACTCCTCCGAACTCTAGAATTATACTTCTTAGGTAGTTACTAAAATTTCCAATACCGATTTCTGAAAAATTTGTGGGTTTGCCATAAAAGAATAGAAACCATGCAATACCAAGTACGATAAACAACAAACCCAAGTATGTTTTTGTTCGACCCCTATCCATATTTTAATAAAAAAGAGGGAGTATAAAAATTTTTCATAAAATTTTAAATAGACCTTAGGGCACTCTTATCTATAAGTACAAAAAAAAGTTTTATAGCCCGGATGGCAGAGTGGTTATTGCATGCGGCCCGAACCCGCAGTCCTTTGGGACATCTAGGTTCAATTCCTAGTCCGGGCGTACCGATAATTTTATAAAAAAGAATTTTGTTTATGAATTATGTTCAACTTACCAAAACTTCCTTATGCTTATGATGCACTTGAGCCATTTATAGATGCAAGAACAATGGAAATACATCATACTAAACATCACCAGACTTACATTGATAAGCTGAACAAGGCACTAGAAAAATATCCAAAACTCCAGAAAAATTCTGCCGAAGATCTTATTAAAAATCTTGAAGTAATTCCAGAAGACATAAGGATAGCTGTGAAAAATCACGGGGGAGGACATGTAAACCATAGTTTCTTCTGGCAAATTTTAAAAAAAGATATTGAACCAAAGGGGGATATCCTCAGGGCAATAAATAAAAAATTCAAAGGCATTGATACTTTCAAGGAACAGTTCAAGGATGCAGCAACAACTCTTTTCGGAAGCGGCTGGGCCTGGCTTGTTGTTAACAGTCAAGGAGAACTCGAAATAATGAAAACCCCAAACCAAGATAGTCCTATAACACATAACATGACTCCGATATTAGGAATCGATGTCTGGGAACATTCGTACTACCTTAAATATCAAAACAGAAGGCAAGAATATGTAGATGCCTTTTTTCATGTCATCAACTGGGACAAGGTCAACGAAAACTATTTGAAAGCTAAGAGATAATTCTTTTATATAAATTCAAGAGTAACCTTTATTAACAAACACTTAAACCTAAAGTAATGAAAGAAATAACCAAGGATAATTTAATTAATGATTTTTTGAAAAAAAATCCCGAGGTAGCTGAGATACTAATGGCTTACGGACTGCATTGTGTCAATTGCCATTTCTCTGAGTTTGATACAATAGAAGATGGGGCAATGGTTCACGGAATGTCCGATGAGGATATTGAATTAATGCTTAAAGACGTAAATAAATTGATTAAAGAAAAGGAAAAATGACAAGACTATCTGATAGAATCAGCAGAGAAGGGCAACCATGTATACCAACTTTAGGATTAGAAAGATGTCCTGGAATTTACAAAAGTATTGGGATAGTAAGACAACCTAATCTTGAAAGTGATTATCTTCTTATCAGTGAATGTAATGAATGTAAAAAAAGAGTTTATGATGCGGTTGACACGGAGGATGGGAGAATAGAACTGGTAGAAACAATATAAAATGCAAAATCAAGAAATTGAAATAACTAAAGAAATTTATGACAAGGCAAATCCAGAGAAGCTAATTTTTAAAGCAGAGGCGGGAATTTCCGAAGCATTAGTACTCCAAATTTCCAAGGACAAAAACGAACCTGAATGGATGCTGCAGAAAAGGCTCGAAGCATTAAAATTATTCAATGAAATGCCGATGCCTAACTTTGGCCCAGACTTGAAAGATTTGAATATCAATGAAATTCATCTTTACCTTAGACCTGAAGCAAAAAAGAATTCTAATACTTGGGAAGAAGTCCCAGAAGACATAAAAAAAACTTATGAAAAACTAGGAATCCCTAAAGCTGAACGAGAAGCTTTAGCTGGTGTGGGAGCCCAGTATGAATCTGAAGTTATTTATCATAAACTGAAAAAACAATGGGAAGAATTAGGTGTCATTTTTCTCGACTGCGACGAAGGCTTGAAACAGCATCCAGAGTTTTTCAAAAAATATTTCATGACGACTTGTATTCCTGTAAATCTCCATAAGTTCACAGCGCTTCATGGAGCTTTCTGGTCAGGTGGGACTTTTATCTATGTTCCCAAGAATGTGAAAGTTGATTTGCCTTTGCAAGCTTATTTTAGGATGAATGCAAAAAAGGGAGGGCAGTTCGAGCACACATTGATAATTGCAGATGAAGGCTCTGAAATTCATTATATAGAGGGGTGCTCCGCACCAATCTACAACGAAAATTCTCTTCATGCTGGATGTGTTGAAATACATGTTCTAAAAAATGCCCGTGTTCGTTATAGCAGCATAGAAAACTGGAGCAAGAACACTTACAATTTAAACACAAAGCGAGGAGTTGTCTCTGAAAATGGAATAATGGAGTGGGTAAATGGAAATACCGGAAGCAAGGTAACAATGCTATACCCCTCTTCTGTTCTGTTAGAGAAAGGCGCAAAGACAGATTATGTTGGAATTGCTTATGCAAATAAGGGACAGCACCAAGATACAGGATGTAAAGTTTATCACCTGGCCCCTAATACGAGTTCACATGTTATCAGCAAAAGCATCTGCATGAATGGAGGAATTACTGCATATCGTGGCCTTATAAAGATAAAACAAGGCTGTAAAAACTGCAAGTCAAGTGTTAGATGTGATGGTCTAATGCTAGACAACAAGAGCAGAGCAACTACTTTTCCAAGCATGGAAGTGGATGAGAATGAAATCGAGGTTTCGCACGAGGCTACTGTAGGAAAAATAGGAGATGAGCAATTATTCTACTTGATGTCTAGAGGTTTATCAGAGCAGGAAGCAACAAAAATGATAGTTTCTGGTTTCATAGAACCATTGATAAAAGAACTTCCTCTAGAATACGCTGTAGAGTTAAACAGATTGATAGAATTGGAGATTGAGAATTCTGTAGTTTAAAATGAATTTAATAAACAGATTAGTAGGCAAGATATTTCGTGTTGAAGAATCTGATGTTATAGAAGCTGTTGCTTTAAGCGATGAGAAAGGGGGATATAGCTGGTATATAGACCCATTAAGAGTAAAAGATATATCTAAGGTAAGAATGAACAGGATTAGAACTGAGATTAATGATATTGCCATACCCTCTGTAGAAGATCTCGCAAATGGAATTAAATCTGTGACCATAACTTACAGGAGAAGAATTGTTTATCTTTTTGATAGAGTTTTTGAAGACATACCAGTAATGGAAAATATAACAGAATATAAAAATGGCAGGAGTAAAACTCGGGAGATTATCTATTAAAAATGGAACTAAATAATAATGCTGCAAAATCTTTGAAAAACGATTTTCCTATTTTCAGGCATAATCTTGGTCTCATATATCTGGATAATGCAGCAACAAGTCAAAAACCAGCAAGCGTGATAAATACTGTTAAGGAATTCTCAGAAAGAGATAATGCAAATGTTGGCCGTGGAGTGTATTCTCTGGCTGAAAGAGCTATAAAAAAATACAACCAAGCAAGAACTGTCGTGGCTGATTTTATTGGCGCTGATTCCGATGAAATAGTTTTTACTAAAAATACAACCGAGTCCCTTAATCTGTTAGCATATACACTACAGTCAATTCTTCCAAAGGAAAAAAATGAAATCTTACTTACAGAGATGGAGCACCATTCAAATCTTATTCCTTGGCAGCAACTTGCCAAAAGAAGTAACATGAAGCTGGTATTTGTTAAAGTTAAATCAGATTTTACATTGGATATGAATGATCTAAAAAATAAGTTGACAGACAAGACAGCCATAATAGCATTTACTCATGTTTCAAATGTTCTTGGAATAGTTAATCCTGTAAATGAAATTATCAATCTAGCAAAATCCAGAGGAGCAATAACAGTAATAGATGCTGCACAAGCAATTCAGCATTTATCTATTAATGTGAAAGAGCTTGGCTGTGATTTCCTAGCTTTTTCAGGACATAAAGTTCTCGGTCCTAATGGTATAGGTGTTTTATTTGGAAGGAAAGATCTTCTGAAAAAAATAGAACCCTTTAATTTTGGTGGAGGAATGATAGAAGCCGTGAATTTTAAAGATTCTTCTTGGAAAGAAACTCCAGAAAAATTCGAGGCAGGAACACAAAATATTGCGGGAGCTGTTGGCTTGGCAGAATCTCTGAATTATATAAAAAAAATAGGTATTAAAAACATAGAAAAATGGGAAAATTATCTGCTAAAATATGCGCTCAAAAGACTAAATGAAGTTCCTGGAATAAAAATTTACAATCCTGGCGCTGATTCCAGCGTTTCTCTGGTTTCTTTCAGTCTTTTAGGAATTCACCCTCATGATGTTGCTGAACTTTTGAATGAAAAAAAGATTGCAATACGTGCAGGGCACATGTGCACAATGCCCCTAATGGAAATTTTAGGAGTACAAGGCGGAGTGTGCAGGGCAAGTTTCTCGTTTTATAATACACTTGAAGATATTGATGTTCTAGTTGATTCCCTAAAAGAAATTCAAAAGAGGTTTGAATAATGGAAGAAGGAATACCAAGCGATATGTATAAAGAACACATATTAGAACTTTACAAAAGCCCAAGCAACTTTGGAATTCTGGATGCGCCTACGCATGAAAAAACAAGCTATAATTCTGTCTGTGGAGATGAAATTACTGTACAGCTTCTTGTTAAAGATGACATTATCAAAGATATAAAGTTCAGTGGAAGTGGTTGTGTTATATCAATGGTTTCTGCTTCAATGCTTACTGATAAAATTAAAGGAATGAAAATATCAGATGTTAAAAATATGAAAGGTGAAGATGTCCTAAGTATATTAAATATGAAATTAAATCTTGCAAGGGTTAAATGCGCGCTTCTTTCTTTTGAAGCCGTAAAAGGGGCTCTGAAGTAATGCTGGAAGTAAAAAACCTTCAAGTTGAACTCAAAGGAAAAAAAATACTCAAAGGGTTGAATTTGAAACTCGAACAAGGAATTGTTCATGCTCTCATGGGTCCAAATGGTTCAGGCAAAAGTACGCTTTCCTATGCCATTATGGGCCATCCTAATTATGAAGTAACTTCTGGAGAAATTCTTATTGATGGAAAAAACATCTTGAACCTCAGCCCAAATGAAAGGGCAAAACTTGGATTGTTTCTTTCTTTTCAGAATCCCATAGAAATTGAGGGTGTAAAACTCTCCACTTTTTTAAGACAGGCATATAATTCTATTAATGAAAAGAAATTATCTATTCTCGAATTCAATGAACTTCTTGAAAAAAACGCTGATGGGCTTAAAATATCGAGAGATTTTCTTTCTCGTTATCTGAATAAAGGATTTTCCGGGGGTGAGAAAAAAAAGGCAGAGATTCTCCAATTACTCGTCTTAAATCCAAAAATAGCAATCCTTGATGAGACAGATTCTGGTCTTGACATTGACTCCTTAAAATTGGTGGCTGCAGGAATCAACAAGTTCATGAGCAAGGATAAAACAGTGTTAATAATCACCCATTATAAAAGAATTCTGGAATATATTAAGCCTGAAAAGGTTTCAATAATAATAGATGGAAAAATAGCTCTCGATGGAAGTAGA
>JBGPHA010000014.1:0-11890 GCA_041484115.1 Candidatus Nanoarchaeia archaeon
AAACTTGGTCAAGTATTTTGGATTCATCTATGTTATCTAGTATATATGTCAAAACAGGTTTCCCCTTTATATCAAGCAGAGATTTTGGGGTGATTCTTGTTAAGGGATAAAGTCTGCTTCCTTGCCCTCCAGTTAGTATTAAAGCTTTCATAATTTCCTAACAAAATTATATCTTTATAAAACTAACCCTTTGCAGAGTTGAAGAATTTAGAAATAAGGCAGTTACTTTTCAAATTTGCTCATGCTTTTTTCTATCTTTTTAAAAGGGAAAGGTCTTTTATTGCTTTCAAAAATCATATATCTTTGAAAGATATAATATTGTGTATTCCAGACTTCACTCATATCCGCCAACGATTTCATCCTTTTTGCTTTGAAAACAGTATAGAAGAAATTTACAATTGCAAGAACCATTACAAAATACCTCCATACACTGAGGACTATACCTGAAACTAAAAGAACAACGATTCTCATCCATGCTTCTTTGATTTCCTTTTTCATTTTTTTGTAAGAACTTTTATCTATAAGAAGTTTGCCTTTTTCTTCTTGCTTTGCTGTCTCCAGGCTTATAGGCCTCCTTTCTTCTGACATCTGCAACTAGGAGATTTCTATCGTAATCAAGAAATGCCCTTTCAATCTCTTTGTTTCCTGTAAATGCTATTATTGCCCTTGAAATTGCAACCCTTGCTGCTTCTATTTGGCCTTTCTCCCCTCCACCTTTAACTTTGACTAAGATATTGAAATCTATTTTTCCGAGAATGTTTTTTGCTATCCTTATTGGTTCCTCTATTTTTAATTTGTCAAAAACATGGAGAATTTCATAGGGCTTCCCATTTATAGTGATTTTTCCATGACCTTCAGTTGTAACTGCTCTTGCAATTGCTGTTTTTCTTTTCCCAGAAGTTATTATTTTTGTATCCATTTTACTTTGCTATATCCTCCACATGTATAAATTTCGCCTTCTTTTCTTTACTACCAACTATCTTCTTTGCATCTTTGAATTCATCTGGGACCCCTTCATAACATTTTATTCTCCTGAATGCTTCTTTGCCTCGACCTGATCTATGGAAAAGCATACCCCTTATTGCCCTCTTTACTATAAGATGGGCAAGCCTCGAATGCTTTGGACCTTTTTGCCCAGAACCAATTCTTTTCCTTTTATCCTGAAATATTTTAATTATATTTTGCCTATTACCTGTTATTATCACTTTTTCACAATTAAGAATAACAATTTCCTCTCCTAAAAGAGCCTGTTTTGCAGAATAACTTGCAAGCCTACCTAAAACAGCGTTTGTTCCGTCAATAATTTTCATTTTGGTATTACTAAACTCCCTATAAAATCTTGTGAAAATAATAATTTATCTGTTTTTTTATTTGTTATAACTTCTGTTCCGGAAAATCTTTTAATATCCCCTCTTACTTTCATTACATATAGAAAATCTCCCCCATCATGATAAGCTGGCGGACCTCTAAAAGGATGCCTAAAACTTACCTGACTCAAAGCTTCTTTTAAAAATTCAAAAGTTGACCTTTTTAATTCTTCATCTCCCCATAATCGCTCGAGTATTCCTCCAGAATAAGCCATCTGCCAGATTCTATGTCCGTATTCTTTCTTCCACCTTACTACTTCAGTCCCAGGTGCGTGATAAGAACCAGCATAGTTATCTGTGTAATGAAAGTTTCCTTCATGAAATGTAAAAGTTTTGGAACTATCAGCTTCTCTTTCCTCTTCTTTTTTACTCGCATAACCATCTTTTTTAGCTTTAACTATAAAATCTGTTAATTCATTCAAATCAACTTCTAATCTTCCCAGTTTCATTTTTTTAAAAATTTAAGACCTTTGGCATGTGGATTTTTTTTAATTTCTTCAATTATACTTAGTGCTTGAGACTTTGTTTTTAAAAGCTTTTCTCTCGCTTTTTCAGAAAAATTGAAGGCTATCACAGCTATTTTTTTGTTTATTTCACCTTGAGAAAGAACTTTTCCAGGGAAAATTACAGAATCTCCCTCTTTTGTTGCCTTCTCAATCTCATTGAGGTTTATTGTTGTTTGGTTTCTTCTCGGCCCGGAAAGAATTCCTGCAACTTTCATCCATTCCTCAGACCCTGTTTTCTTAGCAGCCCTTATAGTTTCTACTAAAATTGGATTGCTCTTTTTCCAAGACTGTTTCTCTATCTTTGTTTTTGTTTTAACCATTTTTACAAAAAGCAGAATTATAGAATCCCGCTAACGCGATTAACTCGCAGGTAAAAATCTGAATTTTAATTGCTTTATAAAAGTTTTGATGCAGGGTGCTCTAGTGCCTTTTTTGGTAGCCCTTATTGATTATAAAAATAAATTATAAATCCTCCAATAATTATAAGAAAAACTCCAATACCTATTATTATCAAAGTGCTAGTGGAAGATAAACAGGAATAAACAACAGAAAGATCATAAGGATACTTTTGGTTACTATATGAAAAAACACATTTAATTAAAAAACCAAAAATTAAAACCAAAAACCCTATTGTAAAAAAAGTAATTCCTGTTATATACCCTGCATTTATCTCTTTATTCATATTCAATTCCTCATAGATTGAGAGGCAGATTTTCTTTATAAAAATTATGCACAAGGGTATATAATGCGGGAAGAAGGATTTGAACCTTCGCAGGCACTAAGCCAATGCGTCCTTAGCGCATCCCATTTGACCACTCTGGCATTCCCGCAGATTTTAATTTTACTAAGAATCCAGATTTTTAAAATGTGCCCTTAGGCCTTTTCAATTGCCTTTTCCACTGCATTCAAATCTTTTCTCAAGGCTTCTACCGATTCATTAAAAATATCCTTTGTATCCATCTGTCCGAAAGATTCAAGGAGTATTATCATATCTTTTCCTGAAGTAACGTCTGCCTTTTTCTTTTTCTTGTTGACTACGCCCTCGCAAACATCTGCTATTTCTTTCTTTTTATTGTCAAAAATAACTATCTTGTTCCCCTTTTCTTTTATTTCTACCTCAGGAAGAATTTTTCTTATTTCTTCAAGAAATTCCTTGTCCATTGATATCTCTAAAGAATTCCTGTAAAACATTAATCCCGGAGAAAACTTTGCATGCTCTGCCCCCTTACCAAACCTGACAGTAGCTGTGAACTCTAGTTCCTGCCCTTTATCAAGAGTTGTTATAGGAATAGTCTTGTAGACTACTTCAGGATGTCCTTTAATATCTCCCGAATAAACAGTCCCCTCTCTTTTAACATTCAATTTAAGCTTGCCCTTTTCTGCAGATTTCTCCATCTTCAAGGGAACAAGACCTACTCTATGCGCAACTGTTTCATCATACAATGGAGAATCATTTCTTGAAATTTCGAGCTCATCGACAGCTATTACAGGAATCTGGCCTATATATCTCCTTATAGCATTTGCAATGCTTTCATCTATTTCTGCAGAAAATACCAACTGATCTTTTGTTTTTTCTATTAGTTTCATATTAAAATTTTATATTTGACATATTTAAAGTTATTGTAAAGCTAAGGTCTCCTTCCACGCCTTCCTCCTTTCTTTTTAGGCCCACCTCTTGGAAATCTTGTATTGTCTAGTATGTTCAGAACTTTAAATCCTTCTCTGGAAAGACTTTTTATTATCGCATTTGCTCCTGGTCCTGGTGCAGGATTTCCCGTCTTTGCCCTTATCCTAAAATATAAACTTCCTACACCAATTTCTTTTAATTGCTCTGCAACCCTTTTTGCAATGAACATAGCAATCGTAGGATTCGCCTTCAATCTCCCGTGTTTTGTGACCATTCCGCCTGTTACCTTTGAAAGAGTTTTTCCAGACATATCTGTAACATGAACAAGAGTGTTATTGAAAGAGGTATATATGTTTACAACAGCCTCTGCTTTTCCTTTTTCCTTTTTTTTATCTTCTCTTTTTTCTTCTTTTTCTTTTGCCCCATCTGAATCTTCTTGTTCAAGTTCATCTTCTTCCACTTCTTCTTTTGGTTCTTCTGAAGGCTTTTCAATATCTTCAACATCCTCAGCTTCTTCCACTTCTTGCATTTCTTTCTCAGCCATTTTCCTTCTCCATTATTTTTTCTTTTGGTTTTACAGAAATTTTTTCTTCAAATTCTACAGGAACAATATAAGAGGGGCTGTTTACCGCTCTACCATTTACGAGAATTTTTTTGTGAACTATCATTTGTCTCGCATGCTTTGGGCTTCTTGCAATTCTTTTTTTAAAGACAATAGTCTGAAGTCTTCTGTTCAAGTAATCTTCCTTTTCAAGGGAAAGGACGTCTGATATGGAATCGGCCCGGAATCCTATTTTTTTAAGTCTATCAAATAGAGCTTTTTGTTTATCTTGGCCTGCAGAAATCAGATTCTTAGCTTTTTCTCTTATGGATTTTATTTGTGAATTAGCTTTCCATATCTCTATTTTATTTTTTAGACCATATTCTTCTTTTATTTTTGCTTCTTCCTCTATCCTTGTCTTGTCAAAAGGTCTTTTCGGTCGTGAATAACTTTTGTGTTTTCTTTTCATTTTTTATTTACTTTACATACTCTCCTTTTGGTCTCTCTTGCTTTTTTCCTTTGCTTCTAATTCCCGCTCCTTTTGGTCTGTTTTTCCTGAAATGGCTCTTTGTTCTTTGCCCTCTTGTTGGAAGACCTGCAGCATGTCTCATACCACGGTAGCTTTTTATTTTTTTCAACCTTTTTATGTCAAATTCTTTTTGAAGCTCAAGACCGCTTCCTGAAAGGTGCCTATCTATCCCTGTTTCAAAATCTTTTCTCCTGTTTAAAAGATAATGAGGAACCTGAGGATTTTTTATAAAATCTGAGATTTTTTTTATTTCTTCAGGGCTCAGAGATCCTATTTTTCTGTTCTTATCTATTTCGAGTTTATTACAGACAGCATTTGCCATCCCCCAGGAAACTCCCTTTATTTTTGTAAGGCCAGCATAGATCTTCATCCCCCCTTCTATGTCTTCGGAAAGTATTCTTACCAGTTTCTCTTCATACATTTCCTGTTCTTGTTTTTGTGTTTGTTTTTGTTCCATTTTAATAAATGAATAAGTTGTATCTTTCGAATTCTGTAAGTTCCTGAAAAATCCTTTTTTCTATCGCTTTCTCAGGATCCGGAAGATTCTGGATTCTTTTTTTCATTTCTTCCAGACTTTCAAATGGCTTTTCTTTTCTCTGATTGAGAATTTCCTGAGTGTGTTTCTTTCCAAATCCAGGAAGAAGCTCTATTTGATGGATTCTCTTGTTTATGGCTTCAGATTTGTTAAAAAAATCAACAAATTTCTGTTCTTTTTCCTTGACTACTTTTTTTATGAATTCCTGCAGTTGGGCCTTTGCAGACTCTGTAAGTTTTTCTTTTTGAAGTCTTCCAAGGATGTAATATATTTTATCTCTCTTACCCTCGCCTATGTAAACCCTCTCCCCTATTTCCAGGGAAACTCCTCTCCTTGGAACCAATTCCAGAAGAGTCATATTGATTTCTCCTATAGCTTGGGCTAAGGGCATGATTTTTCTCTCCAAAGGATATCCATTTGGGAGATATTCTAAGACTATTGCATATTCTTCCTTTTCCATTGTATCTATCTGTATTCCTCGATTGCATCAAGGATTTTTTTTGCTTCATCCTCATCCAAACTAACATCTGTAAATATTTTATTTAAACTCTCTTGATTTTCAGGCATTATATCAATTACCTTAGAGATGTATTCTTGTTTTAATTTCATAAGTCCAAGGGAAGAAAGTTTCTCTCTCATTTTTTTTGCTTCATCAGGCTTTAATTTCACGAATTTTTTTATTAATTTTTTGATATCCGCTTCGCTATCTTTTTTATCTTCTATATATTCCAAAGATTCTGCCATGCTCAATGGCTCTCTATATTTTATCATTTTATTTTCTTTAAATGGATTGATCCTATTATAAACTTTTTTTCTTTGTTATGATCCATGATTTTTACAATATATGCTCTACCGCGCTTTCCAGCCACAGTTCCAGTTCTTCCCTGTAGTCTTTCTGGAAAGCTTGCATCTATAGAATGTTCTCTTATTACAGCAATTCTGTCCCCCTCCTTCAGGTCTTGAAAGTACCTACTAAGCTGAATCTTTCCCCTTGTTCTTATCTTCTTTGTTTTGACCATAAATTACTCAGAAATTTTCTCTTTAAAAACCTATCTTAAGAATTACGCGATTAGAAACCCTTGTAATCCAATTTTTGGATTCCTATCGTGTTTGTAGAAACTAAATCTCCTTTTTCCCTGGCATCTTCCATTTTTTTTACTATAGTATTGAACATCTTTTTTCCCCATACCCCTATCCCACATCTCTCACAGAAATCTATAACACTATTGTCATCCACTTCTTTTCCGCAATATATACATTTTTTAGTCATTTTCACCTTTTTATTTTTAGTCATGTTAAAAGAAAAAGGTAGTTTTTAAATTTTCTTATACTTGTCGCTTTAATTTACTGAGGACTTGTGTTTCCAATCCTCCAATCCCCAAATCCTTTAACACATTTGAGATTTGTTCTGAAGTGTATCCAACAGTTCCTTGCAAATTTTGCATTCCGAAACCATCCTTTACTCCGCGTAATCTGAGGCCATCATGGAGATCCATTCCGTCTCCAAAAAGTACAGACCCATCAAGAAGACTCCTGAACCACATTTGTCTTGCAAATGGTTTATCTTTTAAACTAGCAAGCCAGATAGGCATTTTCTTTATCCCAAACTCTTTCAAAAATTGTCCATATTGTTCAGCAACTTCCCCAAAAGTATAATTTGTTATCTCATTTTTTCCAAATTCATTTGTCGGTATTTCTATTTCTTCCCCCTCTATTTTTAATGAATCAATCAATGCTTGCTCAACTTGCTCATCTGTTAAAAAATAATCTCCTCCTTCTCTATGATCTTGGGTAGCTTCCTTGGCATTTTCCATTATTAAAGAATTTCTAGTCAAAAATGCTCCTTTCTTTGGAACATAAACAAACATTTCTCTTGTTACATTTGAATTTTGTGAAATGTAGGAACTTGAACCTTGCTGGATTCTTAGCTTAGCATTTTGTGGCAAAGAAATAAGTTCGTAACCTTTTTCTGTCAAAGCTTCAAGTGCATCATCAAAAGGAGCATATACAATCGCAGATTCCATTCCTGCTGGTTTTATGTCAATTTGAACTTCTGGCTTTGTCATAATTTTTTCAGAAATCTAATATTTTTAAACTTTCTCATATTTCAAACCAAATAAAAATTTGGTAAAAATACAGATCTTATTCGTAACGCAAAGCATCAGCAGGTTTCAATCTTGCTGCTTGCATCGCAGGAAGAACCCCTGAGCCAGCACCGATTATGAATGAGAAGAATAAAGCTCCAAGTATTAAAGGAAGGCCAAAGACAGCTGTCAGATAAGGAGTTCCAAGCTGTACTGTCGCAACGTATTCAACACCTTTTCCTATTCCAACACCAAGAAGAATACCTATTGCTCCTCCAACAAGTCCAAGAAGTCCTGATTCTATCAAAAATATGAGAAAGATATGGCTATTTTTTGCCCCAATCGCTTTCATTATTCCTATCTCTTTAGTTCTTTCAAGAACAGAAGTATACATAGTGTTCATTATTCCTATGCCTCCTACAATAAGAGAAATTGCAGCTATTCCAACAAAAACAGCCTGAACTACTGAAAAAATATTGGTGAAAGTCTCAAGGAGTTGGGAAAAAGACTGTACAGAGAAAGTTTCCTGTCCGACTTTTTCTTTTTTTTCTTTTCTTAATGCTGTCTTTATGCTGTCTGCAACTTGATTAGGATTGAATCCCACATCTGTTTTAGCAACAATTATTCCTTCATCATTTCCTGTATTGAACAATTCTGTAAAAGTTGCTTTTTGTATATAGACAGAATTATCATCTCCTGAATTCCCTTGTTTTTTTAAAACCCCTATAACTTCAAATTGCCTCCCTTTAATTTCTATCTTGCTTCCTACTGAAATTGGCTTATTCCAAAGATCACCGAATATATGGTTATAACCAACAACCACTTTTGAAGTATCGCTGTCTTTTAACTGCCTACCTTCTATAACTTTTAATGAGTCTATATTTCCGAAAATTTTAAGATATCTTTCATTTATCCCATTTGCAACTACTATCTGTTGCTCTTTCTTATTTACAGCAACTGTTGTTCTTGTTATTGCTCCCTCTGCATCCTTCACCCCTGAAATCTTTCTCACTGTTTCCAGATCTTTTTGATTGAGAATAAGTTCTTGTTCTGTAACAGATCCAGGAGGTGCAAAGACTCTTGGTTGTATTAATATCTTGTCTCCTCCAACCTGCTGGAATTGATTATTGATAAATCCCTGAAGACCTTGTCCTAATGATATAAGAGAGACAACAGCTGCAATTCCTATAAAAATTCCAAGAATTGTAAGCCAACTTCGCAAACCCCTATGTCTTAAATTTCCTAATGAAAGATAAAAATAATCTTTTAGCATAGGAGTTACCTCCTATCTGTCTCTTCTTTTTTTTGCTTCCTTCTCTTTCTTATTCTTCTCCAGAAATACCAGATGATCAATATTATAACAACTGCAAGAAGATAAGTGAAAGTATTACTTTTGCTTACTAATCCAAGGCTCTTTGCCTGCTCAGGTGTGTAAACTTTTACAGGTATATTCACCATTTCTATTTGGTCTTGGTTCTCAAAATCTTTGTAAGATACCTGTGCAGAAAATATAGGGGAAGTGCTCTTATATAGAACATCATAAGTTGCCGTATCTGAATCATCAGCGCTTATTGTTCCAATAAAAATCTTATCCTTGGAGAGAAGATCAAAACCATTAGGAGATACTTGGACAGAAATAGCTTTGATTTCTCCAAGTCCTTTATTGATAATCTGTAGAGTAATCTGCCCTTTTTGGCCTTTGATTGCAGTACCAGAAGTTTCGACTGCGAAGTCTAAATCAGTCTTTGCAGAAACTCTTAACCCGAAAGTTCCCCCTTGTGTGATAGTTATATTTGTTCCAGATTCTTGGTATTTGACAGTATAAGGGATATTATAATCTCCAGGAGTTATTTCTGTAGAAGCTTTGAGTGTGAAAGTTGCTGAGTCATCATTTCCTTGATTTAAATCATCCAGGGTTTTTTCAGAACTTCCTATAACACTAAATGGAAGAGAAAAAACTGTTCCTGTAGGAGAAATATTGCTTAAGACGAGGGCAATAGAGATCCCTTCAACATCAAAATTTCCATTGTTATTTACAGTTATTCTGACATTTCCCTGATCTCCTGGATAAATTGTTATATATTCTGCATTTACAGAAAGTGCAGATGCAGTTGAAGCAGAACTAAATATGTAAATAACAGCTAATACGGCTGTTATAAGGATTTTTTCTGTGTTTCTCATTTTCTTAAAATCTCCTAACAACCTCTACTTATAAATCTTTTCAAATGTAACTATTATAAAGTTAAAACTTCTTTAATAATTTCCACGCCTTTCCATATTTTTTCGTTACTTTTTCTATTTTCCCATCTTTAAGCCAGTAGATTTTCCTTGCATATTTTTCTGCAATCTCAGGGGCATGTGTGACAATTATTACTGTTTTTCCTTCATTGTTCAACTTTATCAGAAAGCTCATTATCTTTGATTCTGTTTTTGAGTCAAGATTTCCTGTAGGTTCATCTGCAAGGATTACTTCTGGATTGTTTGCCAATGAACGAGCAATTGCAACCCTTTGTTGTTGTCCACCTGAAAGCTGGTTTGGATAATGATCCATCCTGTCTCCAAGATCCACCATCTGAAGAAGTTTTTCCGCTCTTTCCGCTCTTTCCTCTTCTGCAATACCTTGGAAAAGCATAGGAAGCATCACATTTCCTTTTGCAGTCAATGTAGGAACAAGATTGAATTGTTGAAAAATAAAACCTATTTTTTTGCCACGAATCTGTGCAAGTTCTGATTCTTCAAGATGCTTTATATTTTGATTATCAAGAAAAATTTCTCCATGTGTCGCTAAATCCAGGCTTCCTGTCAGGTTCATGCCAGTGCTCTTTCCAGAACCAGAAGGCCCCATTATTGCAACGAAATCTCCCTTCTCGATTGTAATATCAATTCCATCAAGAGCCTTTACTATGCTATCACCCATTCTATAATGTTTAGAGACATTTTTTAGTTCTATTATTTTTTCTGCCATGTATCATCTGTGAAAGTTCTGTTTAAGAATATTCCTATTATAGCAAGTTTTAAAAATAACCTTTAAGAGTTAATAATATGATAATTCCTGTACGTTGTTTTAGCTGCGGAAAGCCCATAGGCCACTTGTGGGAAGAATATAAGAGGCGTGTTTCTGCAGGAGAAAAACCCAAAAAAATTCTTGATGAGCTTGGTCTGGAAAGATTTTGTTGCAGATCGATGTTTCTTGGACAGGAAGATTACATAGAGCTTGTTGCAAAATTCAAGAAAGCTTAATTCTTACTTTTTTATATCTAAAGATAAAAAGAATATGAGAGACAGCACCATTGCTTCGCGTCTTTTCGGACACTAACACAAACGGCGTAGGAGGCTTAACTTCTGTGTTCGGAATGGGAACAGGTGTTTCCAACCTACTATGGCCGTCTCCAAAAAAACAAGATATGAGGGTTTTATAAACCTTTTTATATACGAGAAAAGTGATAATTTTATGCGGGCGTGCCGGAGCGGTCAAACGGGACAGACTCAAAATCTGTTGGCTTAGTGCCTACGAAGGTTCGAATCCTTTCGCCCGCATAATAAGCCCGGGTAGCTCAGCCTGGATAGAGCGAAAGGTTCCTAACCTTTAGGTCGCAGGTTCAAATCCTGTCTCGGGCATTTTCATATCACAAACCTTTAAAACAAATCATTTTTTATACTATCGAAGCGCTGGTGGTTTAACGGTAGAATTTCTGCCTTCCACAAATATCTTTTGAAGAAAGCAGATGGTCCGGGTTCGACTCCCGGCCGGCGCATTCAAAAATCCACAATAACCGAAAAATGGAAGAAAACAAAAAAATTTCGTCCAATCTTGGTCAAAGTAAAGAAAGACTTGGAACAAAACTTGCCAAATTTCACGATAAGAATTATAAAAAATTATTGTTCATACCAGCATTAATGCTTCTATTATCTTTTGTTTATATGGGAGTATTTTACCATTCTCATGGAGATTTTATAGAAAAAGACATTTCTCTCACAGGAGGAACCTCTGTAACAATCTTTGAAAAAATATCTGTTGATAAAGTTCAATCAGATCTCTCTGGAAAACTAGACAGTTTGGATGTTAGGGAAATCTCAGACCTTATAACTGGTCAACAGAAAGCAGTTATAATTGAAACAAAATCAGATGCAGCCACGACTAAAAAAGTTCTGGAAAATTATTTAGGATACACTTTAACAGATCAAAATAGTAGCTTTGAATTTACAGGATCCTCTTTGAGCAGCAGTTTTTTTAAACAGTTGATGATAGCTGTTCTTATTGCCTTTTTTTTAATGGCAATAGTTGTTTTTATTTTATTCAGAACTTTTGTTCCATCAACAGCTGTAATAATATCTGCGTTTGCAGACATTTTTATGACTCTTACTGTCTTTAATCTTCTTGGAATGAAACTTTCAACCGCAGGAATTGTGGCATTTCTTATGCTTATCGGATACTCTGTAGATACAGATATTCTTTTGACAAATAGAGTTCTGCGAAGGCATGAGCAATCTATCAATAGGAAAATATGGGGTGCATTCAAAACAGGAATAACAATGACAGTTGTTTCTTTGATAGCAGTTATCCTTTCTTTCATAATTGCTGGATCATACTCAGGTGTTTTAACACAGATATTCATAATAATTATCATTGGCCTTTGCTTTGATATCTTTAATACTTGGGTAACAAATGCTTCTATAATTAAATGGTATGCTCTGAAAATT
>JBGPHA010000015.1:0-11168 GCA_041484115.1 Candidatus Nanoarchaeia archaeon
AAGAAAGAGAAAATCCAGAGATTCTTGAAAAACAAACTTCTAGGATATCAAGGATTGCAAATGGAGCAGGAGTTCATGGAAGTGATGTTCGTGCACTTTTAAAACAATATAAAATGCTTAATGAAATGTTAAAGTCGGGGAAAGATATGGATATGTCCCAAGGAATGAATCAGAAACAACTACAAAAGCTTGCAAAAAAATTCGGAAAAATAAAGAAGATAAGGTTTTAAAAATAAAAAACACTATAACTTTTTAAGATGAAATATAAAATTTTCTTATTGGTTTTTATCATTAGCCTTATTAGCTCAATAATTTTATTTTCAGATTCTCTCACAGGCATATGCGCCCCTGGAAAAGGCTGTGACATTGTAAATAGTTCTATATATGGTTCAACATTAGGAGTAAAAAATTCTCTTTATGGAATTTTTATTTTCTCATTTATGATACTGCTAACTGTATTTCATGTAACTAAACCTAATAAACACACGAGAAATATGATTCATGCAGCTGTTATCTTAGGCTCTATGATAGCACTTTATTTCTTATATCTTCAATTTTTCGTAATTAAAGCTTTCTGTATTTTCTGTTTTATAATTGATTTTGGTCTGTTAACCTCCCTTATCTTTTTATTTTATCTTTGGGATCATTAAAAAGGAAAATGCCAGAAAAAATTCTTCAACATGGGGCAGAAGCACTCATTTTATTGGACGGGGACAAGATCATAAAAAGACGGGTAAAAAAATCCTATAGAGTTCTCGATATAGATGAGGAAATAAGAAAATTGAGAACAAGATCAGAATCAAAGCTCCTTCTAAAAGCATCAAAGATTATTGACGTACCTGAAATAAAAAATATTGATGAAAAAAGCAAGGAGATATCTATGGAGTTTCTGAAGGGGAAAAAACTTTCAGAATATCTAGATTCTTTTTCCTTAAAGGAACAGAAAAAAATTTGTAGAATAATAGGAAAGAATATAGCGAGGCTGCATGATGCGGGAATTATTCATGGGGATCTGACAACCAGCAATATGATTCTTAAAGATGGGAAAGTTTTCTTCATAGATTTTGGACTTGGCTTTTCAAGCCATAAAATTGAGGACAAAGCTGTAGACTTGCATCTTTTAAGACAGGCGCTGGAAGCAAAACATTTTAGGAACTGGCAGATTTTATTTGCAGAAGTTAAGAAAGGATATTCTTCTTCAAAGAATTCAGGTATTGTTTTAGAACAATTAGAAAAGGTTGAAAAAAGAGGAAGGTACAAAAGCAATTATTAGAAACTCTTATAAATTGCCTTTTTATTTCTTATTTTAGAGCCCTGTAGTATAGCGGTCAAGTATGAAGGCCTTTGGCGCCTTAGACCCAGGTTCGAATCCTGGCAGGGCTATTTTATGGTATTACAAGGGGAACAAAGATATGTTTTTGAAATTGCAAGGGAACTTGGCGTTGAACTTAGTTTGATTTATCATAAAAGACCAACAATCTCCTGCGAAGAAAAACTTGAGTTGCTTAAAGAAGAAAATTCAGAAGAATTTTCAACATGGACAAGTGACAGAATTGTGAAATCTTTATATTTTCATAGTAATAGCGATCCTTATGTAGGAGTTATAACTCCGGAATTCGGAAGGAATGTAAAAGCAAAAGATGTACTCTCTAAAACTCTTAAAATATCGCGTGGGAAGGCTGAAAAATATTGGGTTGATCCAAATCATGTACCAAATGGAATGAGTTGGGGAACATGTACCCCTTTTCCTTTGGCTTCCAGTATTGGAACAGAAATTAGTGATTTAATATTTTTAGATTACCCTCCTATAAAAAACAAATTAGTGAACATTTCAGTTGGTGGAACAGATAAAAGAAGTTTTATAACTTCAATGCATTTGCCTTATGGATCAATATATGATATCTTAAAAAAACAATTTCAAGATAGAGTTCATATTCTCACTTAAATACGCTTTTGTAAAATATCTCTCTATTTATGTCTGATCTTGTAGGAAAGAGATTACTAAAAAAGTTCTGGAATGGATTTTTCCTATATTTTTCTCCTGTAAGAGATGCGGCAAGTTTCATGAGCTCTTCACTTCCTTTTGAGTCAGGTTTGTAAGTTGTAGAAGGCTCCATATTAGAAAGTGCTCTTAAAACATTCAAATCATGAGGTATGATAGCAAGAACAGGAATTTCCAGAGTTTTCTCAATTTCGTCTAAAGAGAGCTCAAAATCTTTTTTGTACATTTTGTTCAGTATTAATCCTGAGATTGGGACTCCCCTCTGCTTTGCAAGTTTTGCTGCCTTTAAGCTTGTGCTCATCGTAGGATAATCTGGTGTTGTTACAACGAGAACCTCATCAGATGCGAGAATTACCGCAAGAGTTTCATCATCAAGATTTGGGGAAGAATCAAGGACAATTACATCATAGTTTTTCTTTATGCTTTTAAGGTGATCTTTAAGTTTAAGAGGATTTACTTCTAAATTTCCAAAAATAGATGCAGGAAGAACATCAAAATTATTATAAGGGTATATCGCATCCTTCACGCTGGCTGTTCTATTGAGAACATCATGGAGAGTCTTCTCAGGATCAACGATATTTAGATGAAGTCCTAAATTCGGGGAAGAAAGACTGCCATCAACAAGAAGAACTTTTTTACCAAGCCTAGAAAATGCTCCTCCAAGTGCCGCTACCACGCTAGTCTTACCAACACCTCCTTTAAGGCTTACAATGCCTATGGTTTTACCCATAAACATGGAAAGTTTTTCATATTTAAATATCTTTTATTCTTTTTACTCTTTAATGTACGAAAAAATTTAAAAACGAACTTCTTCATCTAATGGAATGGCTTCTGAAAAAACAGAAAAAAAACCAGGGAAAGAAAAAATATCCTTGGAAGAATTTAAATCAAGAGTAATAGAGATGGCTGAGAAGGGAATGGCTTCTGAAAAAATAGGAGAGGTTTTGAGACATCAGGGAATTCACCCACAGGAATACGAAAAAATATCAAGGATTTTAAAAGAAAAAGGAATTTATCATATTTCTGAAATAAAGAACATACAGGAAAAACTGGCCCGGGTGACCGCACATAAAGAAAAACATATCCAGGATAAAAGGGCCATGAGAGAACGTGAAAGAGTTTTTTCTCTTTTAAGGAAACAGAAAAAATATCATAAAGTAATCTAAATTTTTTTAAATTATAAAAATGCAAAAAAGAGGGTCTCGTTTAGAGGAAAGTATAAAAGACGCTGTCGGGAAACTGTTAGAAGTTTCTAAAGGGAAAGAAATTCTTGTTGTCAGCCATTTTGATACTGACGGAATTTCCTCTGCTGCCATAATGGTTCAGGCATTAAAAAGACTGGACAGAAAATTTTCTGTAAAGATACTAAAGGGATTAGATCAAGATTTTATATACAAGCTTGAAAAAAATAAGCTAGTAGTTTTTCTAGATCTTGCCTCCGGGATGCTTAATCACATAAAAGAAGCCGGCCTTAAAGAGGTCTTTATCATAGACCATCACGAACTTGTCCAGGAAATACCAAAAAATGTAACTATAGTGAATCCTATGATACATGATAAGGAAAAGATGAGCAGTTCTGGTCTCACTTACTTGTTTTGCAAGGAGATTGACCCTGAAAACAAAAAACTTGCGAAACTTGCTGTTCTTGGAATGATAGGAGATTCAATGGAAGATCAGATAGATAAGCTAAATAATGGGATTCTAGAAGATGGTGAGATAAAAAGAAAGCGCGGATTGCTGATTTACCCATCGACTAGACCGATAAATAAAGTTCTCGAGTATAACTCTCAGTCATATATTCCTGGAATTACGGGAGATTCTTTAGGAGTTATAGAACTTTTACGTGGTGCCGGCATAGATCCGGTAAATGGAAAATACAAAAGTCTAATAGAACTGAGTGATGAAGAGATGAAAAGGCTTGTAACTGCAATAATGTTAAGAAATCCTAATACAAAAAATAGAGAAATGGTTGGAGATATTTTTCTTCTGAAATTTTTCAATAAACTAGAAGATGCAAGGGAGCTAAGTGCAATGATCAACGCATGCTCCAGACTTGATGAGCCTGAAACAGCTCTCCAGTTTTGCATGGAGATTCCTGAAGCAAGAAAAAAGGCGGAAGCGATTCACGTAAAATACAAACAACATCTAATCTCTGGCTTGAATTTTGTGGAGAAATCTGTAGAAGATTCGGACAAGATACAGGGAAAAGGTTTTCTTATAATAAATGCAAGAGATAGAATAAAAGACACTATAGTAGGAACAATAGCGAGCATTCTCTCAAACTCATCTATGTATGATGAAGGAACGATAATAACAACTATGGCATACTACGAAGAAAAAATAAAAGTGTCTTCTAGAAATGTTGGAAGAAAAGGAAGAAATGTCAGGGAAATTCTTGATTCTATTATAAAAGAGATAGGTGGAGAGGTCGGTGGCCATGAGTTTGCCGCAGGTTGTGTTATCAGCAGGGACAAAGAAATGGATTTCATAGAAGCTCTAAAAAAAAGCTGTGAGATAGAGTTAGTAAAGATTTAAAACCCTTTTTCTTCTTCCTATTTTTATGAATTTAGAGACAGGAGATGTAGTACTTTGCACTGTGGATCGTATAGTCGGAACAACAGTATTTGTCAATATAGAAGGAAATGGGGAGGGTTCTATAGTTTTCAGCGAGATTGCTCCAGGAAGGATAAGGAACATAAGGGATTACATTGTTCCTAAAAAAAAGATAGTTTGCAAAATTCTAAGAGTATCTGGAGATAGGATAGACCTATCTTTAAGAAGGGTCACACAAAAAGAGCAGAAAGAGATAAAGGAAAGATACAAGCAGGAAAGGAGTTTCATAAGTATCCTTAAAACTATTTTAAAAGAAAAGGCAGAAGATATTTTTGAGAAGATTTCCAGAAAAGAAAGCATTTATAGTTTTTCCCAGAAAATAAAAGATAATCCAGTAGAGCTTGAAGAATTAATAGGAAAACAAGATTCTAAGAAAGTTCTTGAAATTCTTGGAACCCAGAAACAAAAAAAAGCTGTTATAAAAAAAGAGGTAATTCTGAAAAGCATGGATCCTGATGGATTGGGAAAAATCAAAGACGTATTAGGAAAAATAGAAGGTGCAGAAGTTAGATACCTTTCTGCTGGAAGATATTCTTTGAGAAGAGAGGATGAGGATGCAAAAGAAGGGGATCAAAAATTACGGGAAATTCTGGAAATAATTGAAAAAAAGGCTAAAACAGGTAATTTAGATTTTATTATTGTAAAGAAGTAAATATTTTTGCTATAAAAAATTTTGTGATGAAACAATGAATCACAAAACTTAAAAAGATAGTTTTTTATGGAAGATTATGGAAAAGTTGAGTGATTTTAATGTTATATTACTAGGAATTGTCTTTGACCCTAGAAGAAAGAAAATCCTGATAGGAAGAAGAGAAAATGACTCCTATATACCTAAATTGAGTTGGGTCTTTCCTGGTGGCAGATTGAATTATAATGAAGATATAGAAAAAGCTCTAAAAGAAAGAATAAAAGAAAAAACAGGTCTAAAAGTAGAAAATCTTGGTTCAGTATTCTCAAAAATTTATCCTGAAAGAAAAAACTTCATTTCAGTATATTTTCTGTGTGAAGTTATTGGAGGAAAAGAAAAGGCTGGAGGGTTATTCTCCGAGTTAAAATGGGTGAAGCCAGAAGAGCTTGAGGCTCATTTCACGACTTCTTTCCATCCGCATCTGAAAGAATATATTCTGAATCTGAAATGAGGTTAAAAAAGTGTAACGTTTGTAGGTTATATACATTAAAAGAAATTTGTCCAAATTGCAACAATAAAACTTCCGATGCTCATTACAAATTTGTCAGAGTAAATAAGGTGCCTCAAAAATAGCCCTGACCTTGGGTTTTTCATTTTGCCGTCTTCTGTCCACAGCTACAATTATTTCAGAAGGATTGCTTTCACAAAGAGCTATTGCTTCTAGTAAAGAATTACCTGTTGTAACGACATCATCAAACAAAATCCATTCCCCTTTCGGCTTTTCACCTAGCAATTTGCTCTCTTTTATTATAGACAATTTAGAAAGGGGGGAATATTCTGTATGCGCAGCAATAGCCATAAGAGCGCCCCCTGTGGCAATTCCAATATAATGTTCTCTAAGTGGGATATTTAGAACAACAAAATCAAAGACAGAGTTATCTGTAAGAGCTTTGGTAACATCATAAAAAATATCAGAGCGCTTCCCGCTATGAAGTACAAAATCACCATGTTTTATGTATTTTTCAGGGAATTTCATTTTAGATTAAAGTTCCTTGCTTTTCTCCAAGAAAAGCTTTCCCATATTCACCATCATAACCTGGAGAAACTTTTATTTTTTCTTCTCTGTTTTTTAAAATTAGATCTACAAGTTTTGCATCAAAGCTTTTTCCAAGAAGACTTTCTTTAGAGGAATGCAAAAGAATATGTAGCTCATTATCAAAATTTTTTATTAGTTCGTTATATATTCCCCAGGTTTTTTTCCCTTCCAGATTTCCCCCTATAGCCAGGGCAATTACTTCATGTAATGGTAATAGTCTATAGAATGGTTTTGCATTTCCTGGTTTGTGTCCATAGGGAAAAGAGGCTATTTCTTCAACTCTATTATCAACTCCTATTGTCATGGGTTTTTTACACACAGGACAAATGCCTTTCAGTTCCTTTGTTTTTTCAGGGCTGCAGGAAAACTCGCAAACACGGTGCCCATCCCAATGATATTTTCCGTATTCTGGGGGTGTTTCTATCGTAGCTTTTAAGCCTACTCCAGTTCTTATGGCTTTTATTATATTATCATAAGAAAATTCAGGAATTTCAAAAATTGTTGATTCCCTGCCAAGCCTCCATGGCCAGAAACTATGTGCATCTGAGAAACTCACAACATTGACTCCTTCTGAAACCTCCTTAAATCTCCAAAGCATCGAAGGATCTGCGCTCATGCCTGATTCTATAGCATAAATTTTCCTAGCCTGATCCTGAAAGCATTCTTTCAGAGAATCAAAGCCAGACCTGCTTCCAAATAGACCAAACCAAGGAGTCATACAGTGGGCAGGAATTATTTCTATTTTATCAGAAATTTTTTTTAAAGCTTCTACAAGCTCAGGGGAGCTAATTCCAAATATTGGCCTTCCATCATAATCAAGTCTTCCCTTACTTCCTAAAAACTCAGTTATTTGATCTGCAATTTCTTTGTTTGGTGAAAAAATCAAATGATGAACAGCTCTTCTTTTTTCATCCTGGCTATACATAAGGCTTATCTCTGTCTGCCAAATAAACGGAAACCCAGAGGCTGTTCTTAGAATTCCATATTCATCTTCTGTGAGCTTCTCATCTATTTCCTTCCTTCTCAAAGGATGCTGGAAATCTCCAACTCCAAGAAGTTTCAACCCTTTAATCCTAGCATATTTCTCTAGATTTTCTATAGAAATATTCTTGCTTGTTGCCCTCGCATATTTAGAATGTATCTGCAAGTCAGCGATAATTTCCATTTCGTAGAAACCATGTTAAAGTTTTTAAGGATTTGGTTGTTTAACAATAAATTTATATCCTTGATAACAGAATTAATTCAAAGCCCTTATCGTTCAACGGACAAAATCTAATAAAAAGCCCGAGTAGTTTAGTCTGGATTAGAACACAGGTTTGCGGAACCTGTAACCCAAGTTCAAATCTTGGCTCGGGCATCCGGGGTTCGAATCCTCGGGGAATAAAATTACTTCTTAGAAACCTTTTGCTCCTTAAGCAAATGTTTTGCAATCATAAAAACAACAAAAGCAATTATCACAAAATTAATAATTGCGCCCAAAATAGCTCCCCAACCTATAACAATAGGACCAATTGAAAATACGGCTGTTTGCCAAGCTCCACCAGGAACAAAAGGAGTTATTAAGGGCATAATAAGATTATTCACAATTGATTGAATAAGCACTGTTGCAGCTAAACCCATTATAAATGCAATTGCTAAAGGAATCACTTTATATTCATTAAGAAATTCTTTAAACTCTTTCAAAACAGTCATATTTAATGAAGAGGGACTCTCTTTAAATACATTATTAATTTACCTGTATTCTCTCTCTTTGGGAAATTCATTTTTATTCTTCCTCTTTTCCATCAACAACTCCTGCCTCGGTCACGAAAAAGATAGTTTCATTGTCTGGGAGATTTGGGCTGTCTATCAGTTTTGCCACACGGGAGTCTTTTTTTCCTCTTCGAAGATACAACCTATAAGTTGAAGCATGTCCTACTATATGGCCTCCTATTGCTGTCGTAGGATCTCCGAACATCTGGGCAGGATTTGCCATTACTTGATTAGTCACATAAACAGAGAGATTGTAAGTTTCTGCGAGCTTCATCAGCTGATGGATGTATCTATTCAGTTTCTGTTGTCTATCTGCTAGCTGACCACGTCCTGAAAATTCTGCACGAAAATGTGCTGTAAGACTATCCACTATAAGCAGTTTTATTGGCTCTCCTTCTTTTATCATTTCTGAAACTTTATCCAGAAGAAGAATCTGGTGATCTGAATTAAAGGCACGAGCAACAAAGATATTTTTCAAAACTTTTTCGGGGTTTGCTCCTAATTTTTCAGCTATTTGTTTTATTCTAGATGGCCTGAAAGTTCCTTCTGTGTCTACGAAAACACATTTTCCATTAGCTCCTCCATTTTCTACAGGTAACTGGACATTCACAGCCAATGTAAGACCAACTTGGGTTTTTCCAGAACCATAGGCTCCAAAAGCCTCTGTTATCGCTCTGCTTTCAATTCCTTTTCCGCCCAAAAGTGCATCAAAGTTTTTACTTCCTGTTGTAATATGATGTATGCTTTCCCTCTTTTTTGCATATTCTGTTCCATCAACAAATCCTAGATCCAGCATTTTTCTCGATGCCTGAATAATTTTTCTCGCAACAGCAGGACTTACACCTGCAACTTCTGAAAGATCAGAGGGAGTAATTACTGCAATGGACATCAAATCATAAATTCCGGCTGCTTCGAGTTTGGCAGAAACTGCAGGACCAACACCAGGCAAATCAGTAATTTTCTGCTCTTTCTCCTTGCCTTCATCAGAAACAGCTTCCTTAATCTCTTTTACATCAGATTTTATAACCATAAAAAATCAAGAAAGGACTTGTTTATAAAGATTTTTTGTCTCTGAGATATATCTTAAAATACTCTAAAATTTGCTGTTTTTCTAATTATTCGCGTCTCTCAAGTTCATTTATAATTTCTTCAGGTAGGGCTTCCTTTACATCTTCTATTATAAATTCGGGGGTATTGAAAAAGGAGTTATTTCTAACGTTCCCTGTAAAGACCATCTCTTTTCCTAGGAAATTCTCTTTTTCTTCTGAAAATTTTCCAGGGTCTTCTAGCTGAGAAAATCCCATTTTTAGTAAAGACTCATGGAATAAAACTGCCTTTATAGAATCTGTTCCGTCATCAAGAACCAAGGTTGAAACAGCCCTTTTCTCTGCAATTATTTTCCCATGCTGTTTGCAGGAAAAAGCTTCTCCTTCTTGCACCACTTTTTTATTGCACTCTGGACAAACATTAAAAAATCTGGGTTCAAAAACCTGCAAAATAAATGCCCTGGAACTAGTATTATCCCCAATCTTAAAATCAGCTATATGCTTTTTCCTAAAGACTTTTTCTGTTTTTACTTCTTCCAGAATTTCACTGCTAGGCTTTACCTCAGAAAAGCTTCCAAGATGAAGTTCATTATCTCTCATGCTTCCATTTGAGATTTCTATAGTTGTTCCAACTGCAATTTTCCCTTGTTCTATCATCCCAATATGATTAGTATCCCATAATACTACTTTTACATTAGAAGTTTCATCTGCAATCCAGAAATTTACAACTTTACTTTCTTCTCCTTTTTTAGTCATGAATGTTCTTATAGGAAAAAGATTTATCACTTTTCCTAGTGTATTGACTTTCCTCATTCCTGGAAGCAGTTCGTTAATTTTCAGTCTTTCATTTTCAAAAGATATTCCAAGCTCAGAAGCAATAACCTGCGCAGCCCCTTCCTTGCTGATAAGTCCTGAAAGCTTTTCTCTTTTTGACTCAATTTTTCTTTCAATTTCATCTTTCTCAATTCCGGAATTTTTTGAAATTTTTTCTAATATTCTCTCGTAATTTCCATCAGACATTTTTTTAAAAAAGGGGCAGACTTTTTAAGTATTGTGATAATTTTATATTAGATTAAAAGAATAGAGGTAAATTTCAATCAATAAGCAATTATCAGCACATTTATAAATAAATTTAATTAAAATTATTCATGAGTATAGTTGCAGTAAAAATAAAGGTAATGCCTGATTCTCCTGAAACAGACATTATGAGAATGGAAAAGGATGTAAAAGTCATGCTTGAAAGACAGGGGGTTAAAAGTCCTAATTTTGAAATACAGCCAATAGCCTTTGGGCTAAAAGCCCTCATAATAATGTTCGGGTGGCCTGAAGAAAAACCTTTGGAAGGGCTGGAGGAAAAATTAAAAGAAATTAAAAAAGTTGGTTCTGTGCAGGTCGTTGATATTAGGAGAGCCATAGGATAAAATGCTTACTCCAGAACAAACCAAGTCTATTAAAAGCCAGTTGATCCACCACATAGGTTCTTCTTTTCCTGATGATAAAAAACAGTTCGCAGTATCACAGATAGAAAATATGGGCTCTGAGGAGCTGGAAGAATTTATGATAAAAAATAATCTTCTGAAAAAAGACGGAGCCAATAATGTGCGGGGCGAACATTGCGTCTTTTGTTCTATTGTTTTTGGAGATATAAAGGCGTATAAGATAGCTGAAAATTCCAAGGCAATTGCTGTTCTTGAGATAAATCCTATTTCCAAGGGCCATGTTATAATAATTCCAAAAGAGCACATCACCTCTGAAAAAAATCTTTCTCCGCAGGTTTCTATTCTTGCAAAAAGGGTTTCTTCAATTATAAAATCAAGATTAAAACCAAAAGGAGTAAGAATTATCCCATCAAATATTATGGGACATGAAATTTTTAATGTTATTCCTTTTTATCAAGAGCAGAAAGAATCTGTTGAAAAAAAACCTGCAACTAAAGAAGAACTAGAAGAACTACAAAAAATTCTGAGAAAAAGACCAGTAACAAGAAAATCTCCAAAGAATAAAGAGGAAATCAAAAAAATAATAGAAGAC
>JBGPHA010000016.1:0-9913 GCA_041484115.1 Candidatus Nanoarchaeia archaeon
AATTATACCATGCCAAAAGTTCGTATCAAGTTAAGCAGCATAGACATAGAAATGATCAATAATATTTGTGAATCTATAAAAGACATTGCAAAAAGAGCAGGAATAGTTATATCAGGGCCTGTTCCTCTTCCTACAAAAAGGCTTAAGATAACTACGAGAAAATCACCATGTGGAAATGGGACTGCAACTTTTGATAATTTTGAAATGAGGATTCACCGAAGATTGATAGACCTTCCAGCAAACGAAAAAGTTCTCCACCACATAATGAGAATGCAGATTCCTAAGAATGTTAATATCAAAATAGAGATGAAAGATTAGAAGTATATTTTTCTTTACAGATTTCTTTATAAAAAGTGAAAATATCGTCTTCTGATGGAGCAATATCACAAACTTTTGAAAAGAATTTTAGGTCATGGAGATGTCCAATTCGAGCCGAGAACCCAAGAGTATATTTTAGGAATTTCTGCATGGCAGAGTGTATATGATCTAAGGGATGGGTTTCCTCTAATGACGACAAAGAATGTTCCTCCACGACTTCCTTTTGAGGAATTATTTTGGAAATTAAGGGGCGAAAGAAATGTAAAATCTTTGGTTGATAAAAATGTCCATATATGGACTGCAAATGCTTTTGATAGATATCTAAAAAGAAATGGCTTAAGGGAAAAATTTCCAAAACACTCACAGGGATGGAATCAAGGATTTGAAGAATATAAGGATAAGATTGCCAATGATCCAGACTTTGCTTTTGTGAAAGGTGACCTTGGTCCTGTTTATGGTTATCAGTGGAGGCATTGGAAAAAACAAGATGGAGAAGAAGTTGATCAGCTTACAAATTTATTGAAAGGGGTTCCAGAAAAACCTGGTTCGAGATATCATATTTTGTCTTCCTGGAATGTCGGAGATTTGCCTGATATGGCTCTTGGTCCATGTCCTTTCTGGCATCAGTTCAGTATATTTGGAGAAAATATGGATTTGACAACTGTTCAAAGAAGCTGTGATGTTTTTCTCGGGGTTCCATTCAATATTGCACAAGATTCTCTGTTAGTGAACATGGTTGCAAATGAAACAGGTTTTAGACCAAGATTCTTCAATCACAGTTATGTAAATGTTCATTCTTATCTTGGAGTTCCACCAAGGACTAATTTTTGGGCAGATGAAAAAAATGTTAGAAAATTTCAACAAATTTTTAGGCGAATTAAAGATAGATCGGAATACTTAGATTTAAGAGAATGGTACCTAAAAAATTCTTCTGAAGAATCTCCTGGAAATGAAAGAAAAGATCATATTCCATTTATTTTAGAGCAGTTATCAAAAATTCCAAAAAAACTTCCTCAACTTCAAATAAAAAAAAGAGTTTCTTTATTAGAAGCTATTGAAATGCCTGTCATGAATTATTTAGAAGTGCAAGATTATGATCCTTATAAATGGGACTCTAAGGCTGAAATGGCTGCATAAAATGAATTTGACAATAATCGCTGCTATCGCTGAAAATAGAGTTATAGGAAATAAAGGAAAAGTTCCATGGTATATTTCTGAAGACTTAAAAAGATTTAGAAGATTGACCTTGGATCATCCTGTAATTATGGGGAGAAAAACTTACGAAGCAATTGTTGAAGGACTCGGACATCCTTTAGAAAAAAGGACAAATATTATTTTATCAAAAAATCAAGAAATTCCCGGAGTTTTGACAGCACATTCTATCGGAGATGCTATAAGAAAGGCATCTGAATATGATAAAATTGCCTATGTTATTGGGGGGCAGTCTGTTTACGAGCAGACTATCAAACTTGCTTACAGAATGGAATTAACAGAAGTAAAAGGGGGGTATAGAGGGGATGCATTTTTTCCAGAATTCAAGATTGATGAATGGGCTAAGGAGTATGTAGATAGTGTATTTATTAATCAGGGGAAAGTTTGTGATTTTGTGACTTACATAAGAAAATAAAAAAATCATTTATATTTCTGATTCGCTTCAATTCCTATCCTTATACCATCGGCAGCGCAGAAGATCTCCCTCATTTACCTCCCATGGTTTAATTTTCACAAGACATTTATATGTGCCGCTGATAGCTAGATAATGACCATCATCTAAAGGCCAAACTATCTCGACCCGTCTTGCAATCAGCAATTCGTCAGGGTAAGGAACTACTCCCAAACGCATCTGAGGAGCACAGGCCGCAAGTAACGTTAGCGCGATTGGCAATTTTTTTATAAGTCCTCTGTCTTGATTTTCCATCTTCTAAACTACTTAAAAGAAATCTTGGTTATTTATTAGGATTATTGTTTTCTGTCTCACAATTTTAGGAAAGAGTTAAACTTTAAAACCCAAAGATTTCTTTTATTCTAAAGCCCGTGTGGGACAATGGTACTCCACTCGCTTGGAAAGCGAGGCCTTTACTGGCTTCCAGGTTCAATTCCTGGCACGGGCGTTTTTCTCTTCTAGTTAGCGTATTTTTTATCACAATAATCTTTAAAAATAAGTAATTTTCTATAAGTAATTATGACTGCCGCATATACAGTAGAGGAAGGTCAAAGTATTCTACCGGCCTACAAACTGCTTTTTGATAGGCTCGAGTACGCCAACAAGCATCCAGAAGTTTTAGTCGAACCTAAGAGAAATTTTCGAAAGTCAACTCGTAATGAAAAAAAAGCTATTCTAGAGGCGACGCTACCCCTCGCGAGAAGAATTGTAACTCTAACGAAACCTGTCGTGCCAACTTCAAGAGTCGTTCCTATAACATATCCCCTAGAGAGAAGAGTTGCATCTCCTCTAACTTGGTTTCTGGTCAAGGTCGGCGGCATCAATTGGCCAGATCTTCAAAGTAAGATTGAAGAGGGGAAGTATCAGATCACTGCTTCGGCCCGGAAAATCATGAATATGCCGACGATAGAACCAACATTGGCTGAATCCAAAGAGATCGAGCTTTTCTCTTTTTTGGTTAAAGATATCACTCCTAAAGAAGAATGGGTCTCGCCTGCCAAGTTTTATGCTAAAGCTGAATATCTTGGATATGGACCCTGCCCTATGGAAGTTGGACCTTATTTAAGACTCGCCATCCAGAAACAGCGTCCTGGGGAAGAGATTTATATTGGGATGAAGCCAGTAGCTGTGCCAGACGCTCCTAATCATCCCATGATTTTCTGTGTCAGACAAGATGGTGTAATATATCATGATCGTAATATTGGAAGGTGGCTTTCAGCAGTTCATGCAGACGCCGATCATAAAGGTGGTTTTGCCCCCAATAATAATGTTGTTCTCACAAAGCTGTAATAAAAAGCTTAACTCTTTTCCTCAAAAACTTTATATAAATCTCTTTCTTTCATTTCTTGATGATTAATCTAGAAACAAAAGGGTTTGAGATTTTAACTGAAAAAACCAGAAATGAATTCCAGAAGCTTTGGGAAGAATATTCCAAAAAAATTGAGAGAAGGTTAAAAAATACAGAGTCTATAAGAATCCATTTGAAGGAGTACAGCCCTGGAGGAAAAACAAAGTTCAGTATCCATGTACTCGTAAGTTATGCAGGGAAGTCAATAGAAGCTGATGCTTATGACTGGGACTTAAAAAGAACTTTTCACAAAGTTTTCAATAAAATAGAGCAAGAAGTAGAACATACATTTCATGTGAGCGATCAGCATAAGCGCAAAGATTAATTCTAATTCATAAGCTTTAAATAACCTATATTAATACTAGAATCATGGAAAAAGACCTAGGAAAGATAAAGAAAAACGATACTACAGACATTGTTATAAGACTTGATGATTTTGGTGGAAGGCCAGGAGTTACAATCCGTGAATTTGTAACTTCAGAAAGATATACTGGATTTACAAAATCCGGAGTAAAGATACCTGCTGCTGATTTCATGAAATTCAAGGAAATGATTAACTCTGTTTCTGAAGAACATCTTAAAGAAACCCCACCTTCAGAAGGAAATCTTCCTAAAGAACAGAAAAAGCTTGATGAAGAAGAAATAGAAGATTACTAACAATAGATTTGAATATCAAAATATTTTCTTTATTTTTAATTTTCAGAAAAACTTAAAAACCCTCAATTCTTTTTAATGTCCGGTCGAAGGAGGCGGAACAATCAGTCAAGCTTTTGATCTTCGGATCACAATCTTCGGATTGTTAGCTTACTGGCTTCGGACGTCATCTCCGGCCTTTTATTTTCTTAAAAAATTCAAAACCTTTTTAATCTGACTCTCTCTTGTTTTTTCATGAAATCCAAAATAAGACAACCAATCGTTACGGTTGTGGGGCATGTGGATCATGGAAAAACCAGTCTACTGGACGGGCTCAGGCAGAGTTCTGTTCATACGGGGGAAGCAGGAGGAATAACCCAAAAAATTTCTTTTACATTATATCCTGCAGAACAGCTTAAAGCTTCCTGTCCTTTGATAGAAGAACAAGGAATAAAGTTAGATATTCCTGGATTTTTATTCATAGACACTCCAGGACATGCCGCATTCACTAATTTAAGAAAGCGTGGAGGCTCGCTTGCAGATCTGGCAATTCTTGTAATTGATATTAACGAGGGAATAAAACCCCAAACCTCAGAAGTCATCCAGATTCTCAAGAGAAATAAGGTTCCTTTTGTCATTGCTTTAAATAAAATAGATAAAATTCATGGTTGGAAAACAAATTCTGGAAGTAGTTCTGAGAAAAATCTTGGTTTAAAAAAAAGTATCGAGATGCAAGCAAAAAATACTTCACAAGATTTTAATGAAAAATATCTGACTTTAATCGGTGCTCTACAAAACTATGGCTTTGATGCTGACTTGTTTTACAATGTAGAGGACTTCACGAAAAAAATAGCCATTGTTCCCTGCTCTGTAAAAACAGGGGAAGGGATTCCAGAGTTGGTTCTGATGCTTTGTGGTTTAAGCCAAAAATATCTCCATGAAAAGTTAGTTCTTGGAAAAGATGCGAAAGGAATCATGCTTGAAATAAAAAAAGAACAGGGAAATTATATTGAGGCGATTCTTTATGATGGAGAGCTTTCAAGAAAAGATGAAATAGCTGTTGCTGGCCTTTCAGGGATGCCAATAATTACAAGGATAAGGGTACTTGAAGAAATTCTTCCACTTTCCTTTAAGTTTGAGCCAAAGGAAAAAGTGCAGGCAGCGACAGGACTTAGGTTGCAACTTGTAGAGAAAGAAGAAATCCTTCCAGGAATGCCATTCCGAATTTACAAGAACAACAAAGAAGAAATTGAAAAGATTTTCAGGCAGCAAATTTCAGAGAGCATAAAAACAGACAAGCAAGGGATTATAGCAAAGGCTGATTCTCTAGGAAGCTTAGAAGCTCTTCTTACAATTCTCGGCCAGGAAAATATTCCTGTTTTAAAAGCAGGAATAGGAAACATAAACAAAACAGATGTCGTTAATGCGAAGGCAAATCTTCAGATAAATGAAATTGATGCCGTTATTGTTGGCTTTAATGTAGCTATTGATTTAGAAGCAGAAGGGATAAAGGGGAACATAAGTATTCTCACTGATGATGTTATTTACAAGCTTATAGAAAATCTTCATAAGTTAAGAGAAGATAAAAGGAAGGAAATAGAAAAAAGGAGGCTTCTTGGACTTAGTTCTTTATTCAAACTTAGAATCCTTAAGCAGCATGTATTCAGAAACACTAATCCTGCTATTTTTGGTATAAAGGTTGAGGCTGGAAAACTAATATCAAGGCTGCAAACAGTAGATGAAAAAGGAGAAAAAGTAGGAAAAATAAAAAATATGCAGTCAGAGAATAAGTCAATTGAAGAAGCTTCTGAGGGACAAGAACTAGCAATTTCTATGCCTGGGATAAATTTCGAAAGAAGGCTGGGAGACAAAGGTTTCCTTTATTCAGATATGGCAGAATCCCAATTCAGAAATTTCAAGAAAAATAAGGATCTTCTCTCTTCCAGTGAGCTCAGATTGTTACAGGAAATTGCAGAAATTAAGAGGAGAGAAAAGGCAGACTGGGGAAAATAATAAGAAGATTTAAAAATCATTTTCTCAATTAATTAACATGTTCAAAATTAATATTTCAGAGAAATCTGGCAAGACATATAAGTTAGAACTAGAAACAGAAGAGCTTTTTGGAAAAGAGCTTCACGAAAAGATAAATGGAAGAGAGCTCCTCCCTGACTTGGAAGGTTATGAATTTGAAATTGTTGGTGCAAGCGACAAAGCTGGTTTCACTGCGATGAAAGAGGTTCCTGGAGTCGGTCTTAAAAGACTTCTCTTGACTTATGGAAAAGCTATGCACAAAAGACCAAGAAGAGAGGGAAAGAAAAAGATTTCAAATCCAAAGCCAAAAGGTCTTCGTTTGCGAAGAACTGTACGTGGTCGTGTTATTTCTCCAGATATAATACAAATTAATCTTAAGATTCTAAAGCAGGGGAACAAGCCACTTTCAGGGATTTTCTCTGACCAAAATAGACCGAAGGAAGAAACAAAGCAAGAAGCTGTTTCTGGTTAATTTTATTTATCAGTTCTAAAAATTTTTATTATAAAGAAAGATTTATAAGTTTTAGTTACTAAGTAACTTAGTTACCATGGGATCTAAAGCGATAAAAGTAAAGGAAGAGAATTACAAATGGCTTCTTAAGATAGCATCTGATATTCAGAAAAAAATCGGTAAACCTGTCTCCTTTGACGATGCACTGAGTGAAATAAAAAATAAGACAGAAAAAAGAGAATGAAAAATAAAAAGAGGGAATTTAAATTTAATTGTAAGATTCTTCTATTTGTTCTTATAGGAATATTCATTTTGTTTTATTCGTTAAAAGGGGCTGCTGCTTCTACTGGTGTAAAGTCTGTTCAGAGTTATTTCACTTTTCTTAACCTGACAAATTCAACATATTTTCCATTTACAGGCGGACAGACGGGGAATAATACAGTTCCATTTGTAACAGTTTCTGTAGGAGATAATGATAGCATCAATGAATCTTTTAGTAAACGTCTTGTAGATGTATATTTTAATTCAACAGGAGTTATAGTTCAAAGGGTTCAGAGTGGGAATAATACTTTTCCAACAAATATGACCATTAGAGTTAATGTTGTTGAATTTGATTCCGCTTCTGTAAGAGTCCAGAATGGAACTTTCAATATATCTGGAACAAATGCAAGTGTAGTAAAGTCGATTCCAATAGCTGTTAACACTTCTGCGACCGCATTAATATTCTATTATAATTCAACAGATGCGTCAGGAAACTATAATAGTAACGCTATAAATGGGAACATAACAAATTCTTCTTTTATCAATTTTACTACAGGTACATCTGGAACTTTAGGAGTAAAGGCAGGACATTGGTATGTATTTGAATCTCTCGATGGAAGTTTCTCTGTTCAAAATGTATATCTCGCAATTGGGGACTCTATAAACAATGCAACAACAATCATAAACTCGGCTCAGATGAACAAAACCTTTCTGATTGGGTCTTTTACTACAACAGAGACTGGTACGGACGCGAGAGATTCGGGATTCGCACTTAACTTGACAAATTCAACAGCTATATATGGTTCTAGGCAAGCAGCTGGAACTGCACCAGGGGCACTAAATGCAACTGTATTTGTAATAACATTTACAGGAACAGAATTTGTCCAAAGAGGCTTTTTCGCTTATTCTGCAGGAGTTACTGACCAAACTACCGTAATAACTTCTATAAATACAAGCTTGACTATGGCATGGAATCCACTTCTGACAGGAAGAATGGGAGATGGTAGCGGAGGAGGATTCAAATACCCTCCACTTCAATATTTAAATATTTCAAATTCAACTGCAATAACAGGCCACAGAGATGATAACACAATATCTGTTGCAAGAGGAAGCTGGGAAGTAATTCAGTGGGTGCCGGAAAGTAACCTTCTTCCTCCGCAATGGTCTCAAAATTCAACAAATGGGACAACTGCGGGAGCATTTATACAACATAGCATAAACTGGGCAGATGATTTTGCTCTTTCTGGATACATATTTGAATTTGATAATGGAACAGGAACTTTTGCAAATGATACTTTTGTAACATTTACAGGAACAGGAAATTGGAGCAATGTAAGCAAGACAATTAATACTACAGTTGGTTCAACAATCAGATGGAGAGTTTATTCAAATGATTCTGCAAATCAATTCAATTCTACAAGCATTTTTAGTTATAACACAATAGCAAACAATCCCCCTCAATGGTCTCAAAACACAACAAATGCAACAGGGGGGATGGCCTGGAATATATCAGGAGCAGTATGGGATGGACCAAGTTCAAATCTAAGTGTTGTTGCCCAAGACTCACTCCCAGCTGGAATATTTTTTAGTCCAATAGGAACCAAGATGTTCATTGTTGGAAGGACCAATGGTATCATTTTCCAATATACTTTATCTCAAGCCTGGAATACATCAACAGCAGTATGGGATGGACCAAGTTCAAATCTAAGTGTTGATAACCTAGACACAAGCCTAGCTGGGATATTCTTTAATTCAACAGGAACCAAGATGTTCATTGTTGATTATGCATATGATGTAGTTTATCAATATACTTTATCTCAAGCCTGGAATACATCAACAGCAACTTATGGTGGTGCGAGTTCAGATTTAGATATTAGTACTCAAGATGACCTCGCAAATGGGATATTCTTTAATTCAACAGGAAATAAAATGTTCATTGTTGGTTATGGGAATGGTGGTGCGGTTTACCAATATACTTTATCTCAAGCGTGGAATACATCAACAGCAGTATGGGATGGACCAAGTTCAAATCTAAGTGTTATTGCCCAAGATGGAGTTCCAGTTGGAATATTTTTTAATTCGACAGGAACCAAGATGTTCATTGTTGGTGCTGCCAATTCCAGAATTTACCAATATACTTTATCTCAAGCGTGGAATACATCAACAGCAGTATGGGATGGACCAAGTTCAAATCTAAGTGTTATTGCCCAAGACAACCCAAATGGAATATTTTTTAATTCTACAGGAACTAAAATGTTCATAACTGGTGAAAGCAATGGTAGAGTTTACCAATATACTCTTTCAAAGGATGATACATCAACTGCAGGAAAATTTATTCAACACAGTGTAAAATGGGATGATGATACTGCCTTAAGTGGATATATTTTTAGTTTTAATAATGGAAGCGGAACATTTACCAACGACAGCTTTGTTACTTTTACAGGAACAACAAATTGGAGCAATGTAAGCAAATGGGTAAATACAACTGTTGGTTCAACAATACAATGGTATGTCTGGGCAAATGATTCTATAAATCAGGTTAATTCTACAAGCATTTTTAGTTATGTTACAACAGGAACAGAAACTCCTGTAATCCCTCCTTCTGGTGGAAGTGGTGGAAATAGTGGAAGTGGAAGTAGTGGGGGAGGGCCTGTAGGTAGTATCGTAATCCAGTGTACTAATGACAGCTCTTGCGGAGAAAGTATAAGTTGCATAAAAGGTATCTGTATAAAACTTTTTGACATTGAAATAACTGACTTCAAATCACCTGCGAACTCTGGTGGATTTTTTAATTTTACATATCATATAAAGACATTGACAGCAATCAACAATGATGTAGTAATCAGCTTCTGGATTGAGAAAGGTGGAGAAAAGATAAGTTCTGGTTCTGATACAATCTATCTTGGGAATCTTGATGAAAAAACAAAAAACTCACAAATCTTTCTCCCAAGTAACCTTACAACAGGAATTTATAATTTTATCATAGAGGTTTCATCTCAAGGGCATGATACCAGATCACAAAGGACAATAGAAATCCAAGTAAAAGAGGGGGTTGTGTCAGTAGTTAATGCAGATCTTAGGTGGATTCAAAATTTAATAATTCCATTTTTAATATTGCTGATTATTATTGTTTTATTTTTAATATTTTACAGAATAAAGGAGAAGATAAATATGGATCTTAGTGGGATTAAAAATTTGATAAATCCAT
>JBGPHA010000017.1:0-9821 GCA_041484115.1 Candidatus Nanoarchaeia archaeon
ATGAAACATTTATTTCAATAATCTTTAAAACCTTTAACGCTATTCTAAAATTATGCCCTATCAAAAATTCCTCATTGTGGCTTCAAAGCTTGATAATGCCGGAATAAATATCACAACTCAATTAAGCCAGTTCCAGACAAGCTCTGATAGTTTTAAGTTTTATTTAGTCGATAAGGAGATTATTTATACTGAGAATCTTGACATGGAAAAAATAAATTCTTACGATTTTATAATCTTTGCCTCTAAACACAAATCAGAAAGCAAGGAAAAGACACTTTCTGTCCATGCTCCTGGAAACTGGCGTTTGGCTGAGTTTGGTGGAGAAAAAAATAAATCCTGCAAATCCTCTGCACTTTTCATGAAATACATCTTTGAAAAGTTGAACGAGAACGCTGTCCAGAATCATATGGATGATTATAAAGTAACTATGGAAGCGACACATCATGGCCCATTGATTGAAAAACCATGCCTATTCATTGAAATCGGTTCCACAGACACAGAATGGACCAATAGCAAGGCAGGATTTGTCGTGGCAAAAACAATCCATGAGGCAATTAGCAGTTTTAAGGAAAATCCATATAATGAAATCGCGATTGCAATTGGCGGCCCTCATTATTGCCCAAGCTTCAACAAAATTCAGTTAAAGTCTAATGTGGCCATTTCTCATGTTATCCCTCAGCATGCTTTTCCATTGACAGAAGAAATGGTCTCTGAAGCTGTAACAAAAACAGAAGAAGAAATTGACTTTGTCCTTTTAGACTGGAAGGGTTTGGGAAATTCAGAGCAGAGGCAGAGAATTATTAAAATTCTAGACAAACTTTATCTGAATTACAGAAAAACTAGCGATATTAAAAAAGAATAATATTATTTTTTCTTCCAAGCCATTATTCCTAGAACTACTAAATTGACAAGAGGAATTGCCAAAAGCAAGCTTATCCAGCCTGGGAATTTAAGCTTTTTAGCAACTATCCAGAAAAACCAAATACCCGCTGCTAAAACGAAAACACGTCCAAATGGAAGTACACTAAGTAGAAGAATCCATGTCCAATGCCCGCTCTTTTTAGCCATCTGCGTTAAAAGATAAAAATTTGCAATAGGTATCCACGCAAGCCAAGCGTTTTTTGTCTTTGTTTTTTTAGCAATAGCCATCAAAGCTAGAGCAGCATATACATAAACAACAATACAGAAAATAATGAAAAGGAAAATCATAGTTGCAAGTAATGCACCAGTAGCCCCTCCGATAAAAGCCTGTTTAAATCCAGTAAGATTAGTCCAATTCCAAGCCATATCCCATTGGTTAACCATTATTCAAAATAGCAAATATCCTTTATAAAACTTTATTAATCTGGGATCATTTAAATTTAAATGGATAAAAAACTGAGCAAGAAAATAGATGCGCTTGATCCAAGATTCAGAAAAAAGATAGGAGATTTATTCAGCGCCATGAACGAATCTATTTCTATGCTTTATGAAGCAGCAACCCATGATGAAAAAACAGGGCTTTACAATAACAAGTTTTTTGAAAGTGTCCTTGAAATGGAAATGGAAAAAGCCCAGAGAGAGCAACAGAACCTCTGTCTTTTTATAATTGACATTGATTTCTTCAAAAAAATAAATGACAAATATGGGCATATTAAAGCAGATGAATTTCTTAAAAAACTTGCAGATGTGATCAAAAAACAACTCAGGATTTCAGATGTTGTAGCCCGTTTTGGTGGAGAAGAGTTTTTTATTCTTCTTCCTCATACATCTCTTTCTAAAGCTAAGGCTTTGACCTCTCGTTTGAGAAATGCAATAAAATCAGATCCTGTATTAAAGAAACATGGAATTAACGTCTCCGGTGGCTTGGCCTGCTATAAAAAAGGAGACAGCAAGAAAATATTAAAAAAACGTGCTGATAAAGCTCTCTACAAAGCAAAAGAGTCTGGAAGAGACAGGTTCGTTGCGATTGAGTGATTGTTACTTCTTTAAAAGAACAACAATGTAGAAAAATTTATAAGGTTCTTTTTTCTAAGAAAACCATGGATAAAAAAGAAAAACCTAAAGTTAGGGTTGATACAAAGCCAAGTGGAATAGAATCAGCAGTAATTTATTCCCCCTTTGATGAAGCATATGAATCTTTGACAGAAAAAGGTTATGAAATAATTTCTTTGCCTCAAAATGCACAATTAAGAATTAAGGAAGGGGCAGATTCTCCTATTTCAAAAAATGGAAACTGGACAAGAGAAGGAGTTCTTTACGTTCCTGGGGAAAAGCCAAGATTAATAAAAAATTCCCCGCTTCTTCAATGGAGAACCCAGGCTATAGAAGCATATAAAAATGGGGAGGAATTTTCCCCAACAAGATGGCAAGATGAGCAATATTTGATTGGCTCAATTGAATTTCCGCAAGATTATACTGAAATTTCAATAGATAAACTTGATTCTGAGGCATTGACTATTTATGCATTTGGAGGAAAAGATGAAGCAAGAAATTATGGAGAATTTTTGAGAAATGAAAAAATAATGAAAGTGCCTATTTGGGTAGTTCCAAAAGAACATGTTAATTCACAAAAATGGCCATTTGTAAGACAAATGTGGTTTTGGTATCTTGACTACAGGTCTGGTCTTGATGGCAGTAGAAATATCAATCCCAATTCGATGCGTGGGATAAAGATGAATGCAGAAACCAAAAAATAAAGTCTATTAGTTTATAACTTTCCCGTTCTCATATACAAGCATTTTCCTTTTTCTTAATTCTTTGAAGAATGGTTCTGGGGGAACAATGTCTTCAGGTGCATATGCGCCTGGCTTCTTTATTATTTTCTTGAAAATCATCTGCGCTATAATGCTTGCCGGCATTCCTGTATCAATATTGCAGCCAGCATCTTCCCATCCTTTTAATGGGGGAACGATACATTCCATAAGTATCTCTTCATGTTTTTTATTCTTGCCCTTTACCAAAACCCACAGATTTTCTGTCTCTTTGTAGCCTTTTGGATATTTCAAATCCTTCAATACCTCTGTAAGAAATTCAACAGGAGCTATTTTCATTCCTTTGTAATCAATTGCCTTTTCTCTTCCCAAACCCAGATCAATTAAAGTCTGTATTGTATTTTTTGAATGGTCTGGAAAGGCAGCGTGAAACTCAATATTCTTTATCCCTTTTTTTTTGCAAAACTTGTAGAATGTGTAAGTTTCAGGATGATGTCCTACCTTGAATTCATATTCTCTACCAACAGCCCTATGGTATGCCCTAATTATGGAATTCATTGGCTTGACTTTTTTTATCATGTTATTGTGTAGATAAGGAGCCTTCGCCGTAAATTCTTCAATGATACTCTCCATTGAAAAAGGAACGACGAACTTTTTCATGTTCGAAGTCCAAGCAAACCCAACATTAGCAGTGTCAATTTTGTCGAATTTTTTGGATGCATAGTTAAGCATGACATTTCCAATTCCTGGTACAGATCCGCAACCAGTGATGTGAATCAGTTTTTTTTCTTTTAGTGTCTTGTTTAAAGCAAGCTGTTTTTTTGTCATAGGAATATCAGAGCCAAGATCAATTGAATTTGCGCCTGCTTTGATAGCAGCATTCAAGCAGTTCAGGTCCCAGTCCCCTTCCGCACAGCAGACAACGATTTTTGCGCCTGAATTTTTTATCACTTTGGCAGCGTTGTTTACATCACTCAGATCAACATACTCAAATGATGTCTTCTTAAATTTCTTCAACAAATGCTCTACCCTTTTTTTCTCTCTTCCACACATCAAAATAGAATACTTATTTTCTGCCAAATCACGTGAGATTATCCTGCCCTGCATTCCAGTAGCGCCTATAACACAAAAATCAAATTTCATTTCTTTTCGTTCACCCTTTTTTATCTTAATATTAATGAAAACGGATTTTTAAATATATTTAGCTAATGAGTTGCTTTAAATGACTTAAAGCAAAAGTGATTCTTTTACCAAATATCCTTTGAAAATTATCCGAGAAATAAAATTTTCTATCCATTTTTGTAAATTCTGACAAGTCTTCTGCGTCTTTTGGATCTATCACTTTTCTTGCAATATAATCTCCGCAATATGCTGCCCAGTTTAAACCGGCACAACCCATGGCATATTGAATTGATCTATTGTTTTTATCATAATCAACTATAGGGATAAAATCTTTTGTTACATCAATAAGTCCTGACCAGTGATGGGTAAAATTTACATCTTTTATCTCAGGAAACCTTTCTTTTAGTTCATTAATAGATTTCTCTATTATTCTTGAAGAATGAATATATTTAGGATAATAAGTTGCCCAAGGAGTAGAACCTCCAACAATAATCCTGTTTCCGGCAACAGGCCTATAATGTGCATATTCTATTCTGGTATCCCAGCACATAAGCTCTCCTTTTGGAAAAAGGAATTTCATTTCTTGATTGCTTAATGGTTCGCTGATGGCAAGAAAACTCTGAACATGATAAAATTTTTTTGAGAAATCTTCATTAAATTCTGTCTTCATTTTATCCATACATACCAATATGTTTTTTGCAGTTACAGAGCCAAGGTGTGTTTTTGCTGTATTCCCCTCTACTTTGTCAACTTCACTATCTTCGTAAATTTTTACTCCTTTTTTTAAAAGAATATTTTTCATTTCCTGGCAGTATGCAAAAGAATTTATCCCATAAGAGCCAGATGAATATTTTAGCCCTCTCGTGTAACCCTTTCCAGGATGTATTTTTTTGAGGGTTGTTTTGTCATAAAGTTCATAAGAATTTCCTGTTTCTTCTTCAGCTTCAGCCTCTTCTTTTATTATATGGTCATGAGATTTTTTAAAAGATAGATATAAAGAATCCTGTTTTCTTAAGTCGCAATTAAAACCATATTTTTTTATGGTATCTAAAATAAGTTTAACTCCTTTTAAAGGAATTTTATAAATTACCTTGGCTTTTTTCTCTCCGTGGTTTTCAATTAATTGTCTTAAATCTTCTTCGCTCTTAGGAGTTAGAAAACCGCCACTTTTTCCAGAAGAACCACCTCCGCAGATACTCTTTTCCAGAAGAACAACGTCTTTTCCAGAATCAATCAGCCTTAAGGCAGCATGCAATCCAGCAAATCCGCCTCCAATGACAAGGCATTCTGTTTTAATATTTCCTTGAAGAGGAGAACAGTGTGGTGTTTTTATAGGTAAAGAACCAGTATAAAGCCAGTTTTCATATATCATTACAAAATAAATCAATTCAGATTTTTAAACATTCCCAAGCAGACAGCTTCTCAAAGAACAATTTTTTAGAAGAAATTTCTTTTGTCTTATAGCCAAGTTTGATAAAATTAACTTGCTCAGACAGCGAACTTGTTATAATAAAAATACTCCCGCTTTTATTTAGATAGTCTTTGGCTTCTCTTAGAAACCTGACAATTATTTCATTTCCTTTTTTACCGCCTGTTGTTGCTTTTCTTGAATCCAATGGTTCTTTTTTGTCCAACTTTAGATAAGGAGGATTGAAGGCAATCAGGTCAAATTTACCCTTTAAATTTTCAAACAAATCAGATCTAATACAGTTGAATCCTAAACTTTTACAATGATTAACAGCTTCTTCATTTACATCACAGCTAAAAATATTCTCTTTTTTTATTCCAGAAGAAAAAGCTGCCTGTAGATTTATCCCAGAACCTGCACCGATTTCTAGAAACCTTAGGTCAGAATTTTTCTTTAATAATTTGGGAATTTTGACTTTCAAAACTTCTGACATCAGGTAGGAATCTTCAGATGGTTGGTAAATATCAGGCATTTTAACAAGAATTATCTTTTTTTGCTATTGCCTTTTTTTCTGCCCATTTCAGAGAAAACAAAAATGTAAAAAATCTCAAGAATTCCCAAAGTATTAACAATTAATAGGATAACGAACCATGGTTTGCTCTTTCTCATTGCAGATTTCCAGAGAGCAAGACCTTTCCAGATAAGGGTCCAGATTAATACAAGAGACAAAAGCCAAGTTGGCCAATTAGGGAATATAGACCCTGTAACTCCAAGACCTTCAAATGCCATAAATCATAAAAGAAATATTTACTTATAAATTTTTTCCTTTTCTTCTTTCTTTGCTGATTTTTAATTCCACTTAAAGATTTAAATATATTATATACTATTTCTTAAAATGCAAGAGGTGAAGAATCTTCAGTATTATTCTTCAGGGAAAATTAATTCGATATTAGATGAATTATCCACTCAGAAGACTGGGCTTTCATCCGAAGAAGCGGAAAGGAGACTCAAAGAGCAAGGCCATAATATTCTGGTTGAGAAAAAACAGAATATATTTTTTGTTTTCCTTTCACAGTTCAAAAGTCCGCTGATTCTCCTTCTTTTAATCGCAGCAATAATTTCTTTTTTCATTCAGAATGTCACAGAAGGGATTATTATATTATTTATAATGCTTTTGGGAGTAATGCTTGATTTTTTTCAGGAATATTCTGCTAATAAAGCCATGATAAAACTCCTTGAAGCAGTTGAGATAACCGCTACTGTTATAAGAGATGGAAAGAAAAAAGAAATCTCAATGAAAAACCTGGTTGTAGGAGATATGATTTTTTTAACTGTTGGAGACATAATTCCTGCAGATGCTAGAATCATTAGTTCAGAAAATTTTTTTATAAATCAGGCTTCAATGACAGGAGAATCTCTCCCAGCAGAAAAAAATTCTGAAAAAGTAGATTCTCCAAAGTCCATTCTTGACCTAAATAATATCTTATTTAGCGGGACATATGTTATTGGAGGGGAAGCCACAGCATTGGTTCTAAAAACAGGCAAAACTACAGAATCCGGAAAAATTGCAGAAAAAATTGCAATGGCTCCAGTTGAAAGTAATTTTGAAAAAGGGACTTCAAAATTCGGTTTCTTGTTGATGAAGATTACTGTTGCCCTTGTTGTCGTTATATTTTTAGTAAATTCTTTCCTAAAACATGAATTTCTTCAATCTCTTATATTTGCATTGGCAATTGCAGTTGGAATTACACCGGATTTATTGCCAGCGATAATGTCCATAACAATGGCTGTCGGTTCAAGAAAAATGTCAAAAAAAGGAGTTATCATAAAGAAATTATCCTCAATTCCAAATCTGGGAAGTATGAATATTCTTTGCACGGACAAAACAGGCACCTTAACGGAAAATAAAATAGTTCTTACAGACTATATAAATTTTCTAGGAAAAAAGGATGAGGACCTTCTTAATTTAGTCTATCTTAATAGTACTTTCCAGACAGGAATTAGAAATCCATTGGATGATGCAGTGATAGCTTATAAAAAAATTAACACAAAAGGATTCAAAAAAATCAGCGAGATTCCATACGATTTCTTCAGGAAAAGAATGAGTGTAATTGTAAAAAAGGACAAAGAAACTATTATGATAACAAAAGGAGCCCCTGAAGAAATGCTAGATCATTGCAGTCATTATAAGAGTTCAAACAAAATTTTATCCTTGGACAAAAAAGCGAAACTTGAAGCAATGAAAAAATATGATGAATTAAGCAACCAAGGACTAAGGGTATTAGCTGTTGGGACAAAGAAAATAGAAGAAAAGAAGTCATATAATATAAAAGATGAAGATAAATTTGTTTTTGAAGGATTTGTTTCTTTTTATGACCCACCAAAAAAAGATGTTGAGAAAACAATAAAAGAGATGTGGGAATTAGGCATAGAAATTAAGGTAATTACTGGAGACAATGAACTTGTTGCAGAAAGGGTTGCAAAAGAAGTTGGACTGGAAGTCCATGGAATAATGTTGGGAGGAGATATAGATAACCTATCAGATGATGCTTTGAAAAATAGAGCCACAAAAATAACTATTTTTGCAAGATGCAGCCCCTATCAAAAATCGAGGATAGTAAGTGTATTGCGTTCTGCCAACAACGTTGTCGGATACTTAGGAGATGGAAGGAATGACGCTCCCGCCATAAAAAATTCAGATGTTGGAATTTCAGTAAATAACGCAGTAGACATAGCAAAAGAATCCGCAAACATTATACTTACAAGAAAAAGTCTCAGTGATTTGAAAGAGGGAGTAATAGATGGGAGAAAAACATTTGGGAATACAATAAAATACATGATGATGGCTACAAGTTCAAATTTCGGAAATATATTCACTGTTTCAGTAACTTCATTTTTCCTGCCATTCCTGCCAATACCACCAACAGCAATCTTATTCAGCAATTTGATTTATGATGCATCGTTGGTTACAATCCCTTCAGATAAAGTAGACAAAGATTGGCTTGATAGTCCAAAAAAATGGGACGTATCTTTTTTAAAGAAGTTTATGTATGTTTTCGGTCCGTTAAGCTCTGTCTTTGATTTTATTACCTTTGCAATTCTTCTGTTTCTAGTAAAAGCATCTATACCTGTATTCCAGACAGCATGGTTCTTGGAATCTTTTGCCACACAGATTCTCGTATTTCATTTTATAAGAACAAAGGGTTCTGTATTCAAAAGCCTGTCAAGTATACCTCTGTTAATTACAACATTTGCAGGAGTTATAATATGTTGGGTAACTCCATTTACTTATTTAGGGAAATTGCTTGGACTTGTTCCTGTTCCATTATACCTACTCCCATTAATCATACTAATCAATGTAGTTTACTTTACATCTGTAGAGATTGCAAAGAAGCAGTTTTATAAGAGAAATAAATTCTAACAATCTGTACTACCACTGCAAGAGAGTTTTGGGAGTTATACTTTATAAATATAATTTTCTAAGAAACTTGACTAATAATCCAGTTTATAAATTCTTCATTGTTCGTTATTTCATTAAAAGAAATTATCTCCTTATCACTTATCAAAGCAGTAACAACTTCATCATCGGGTAAAACAAATTTTGAATAATAATTGCCTATCATTTCTCTAACTCTAGTTTTACTTTCAACTAATCCAATTGAATTTAAACTTTCTTGGGATAATGAAACTTTTGAGTTTATCTGGTTTTGGTCATAAATTACAAATATGTTTCCATAATGACAAAATATATTCATATGTCCTTCTAAAGGACCAGACCATAAAACATCATAACAATTTAATGAGGAGTTATAATTTTTTATCATTGACAAAACTGTTAGAGAATAATCTTTACAGTCCCCACCTTTCCCCGCGCTCAAGAATTCTCCAGGAGTGGTCCAATAATTTGAATTAAATAAAAGAGCGTTCGAGCGATAATTAAAAATAAATCCACCAATATAATCCAAGTCATTTTGTGTATTATTTTTCATGTACTTTTCAATATTATTGTTATAGTAATCTATTGTTTCTGAAGGGCGAATAAAGCCCTGAATAATTCTGTAAAGAGTCAAGCCATGTGCATAACTTTCTGGGCTTCTTGGTTTTAGTAATGGTGTTTCAAATGAAACATTTTTATTATTATTAAAATAATAAGTTAAATCATGAACAGGCCATCCTAAAACAAAAGGCAGTCCAGAATCTTTTCCAAAACAAGGATTTGTTATTCCATCTAATTCTAATGATGAATATGGACTGAAATATTGATCATGCTCTGGTTTTGCCAAATAAAAAGATCCTCGATTTGTAGTTCCAACATTTTTGTTGTTTATGCTGACATTTCCATCAAGACTGCAATTAGTAGTTGTATCTTTGAAATTAAAATAGATTCCTTGTATTGTGTTAGAAAAGTTATTTGGCTGGAGTGATGGAGGATAATTTGGTGAGGGGATATAATTTTTTGCTAAAACAACCAAAAGAAATGAAAGGAATATAACAACCACCCAAAATATTGTTTTCTTACGAATAATTATTACATCTTTTTTCATACTCTTTTTAATCAGCTATATTATTTAAATCCGCATTCAAGAGAGTTTTGAGTG
>JBGPHA010000018.1:0-9439 GCA_041484115.1 Candidatus Nanoarchaeia archaeon
AATGGAAAATTTCTCAGGGCTAAAGATGAATCCAAAGATCAGTCTTATTTCTTATATAGATTAACGCAAAAAGATTTAGAACATAGTTTGTTTCCTATAGGAGAATTAACAAAAAAACAGGTTCGTGAAATCGCCAAAGAGAATAATTTCTCTAATTTTGATAGGAAATCCACTGTAGGAATCTGTTTTATAGGGAAGGTGAACCTAAAGAAATTTTTGCAGAAGAAAATAAAGCCTAATAATGGAAAAATTCTTGATCCAGAAGGGAATGTTATTGGTTTTCACGATGGGATTTATTATTACACCATAGGTCAAAGGATTGGTCCAAGATTTGGCATAGATATAAACAGAGGAAAAGAAAGTCAAAAGAGATGGTATGTGGCTTCTAAAAATCTGAAAAAGAATGAAATTATCTCAGCACCTGAAAAACACAATTTGCTTTACAGAAAAAAAATAAGAATTAAAAATCCTCATTGGACAAATGATAAGCCCAAAGATAGAATTAAGGTTTTAACGAGAATAAGACAGGTTGGTGAACTTCTTCCAAGTAAACTCTCTTATGATAAAAGTAAAAAACAATATAATTTAACTCTTAATAAATCTATAACAGGGGTTTCAGAAGGCCAGGCAGCTGTTCTCTATAGGGGATTGCAAGTTATTGGTGGTGGCGTTATAGGGTTTGATTAATTTTAAAAACATCATACACTTGATTACTTTATGGATCTCGATAAAGCGATAAAATCAAGGACCAGTGTAAAAAAATTCAACTCAAAAAAACCAGACTGGCGCAATATTATTGAGTGTATAGATGCAGCCAGATATGCTCCTATGGCTGGAGGAAATTACACTCTTAAGTTTATTCTTATAGATGATCCTGAAAAAATAAAACAAATTGCAGAAGAATGTCAGCAGGATTTTATAGCACAAGTTCATTACATTGTTGTTGCCTGTTCAAATCCTGGAAGAATAACTAATGCTTATGGAAAACAAGGAGAAATTTACTCTAGACAGCAGGCAGGAGCAGCGATACAGAATTTTCTCTTGAAAATAGAAGAATTTGGATTAGCAACATCTTGGGTAGGTCATTTTGTGGAATCTCATGTAAAAAGACTATTAAAAATTCCTGAAGGAGTAAATGTAGAAGCAATTTTTCCAATAGGCTTTGAATATGAAAAAAAGAGGACAAGAAAAGCGGAAATAGATTTAGACAGGATTCTTTATTTCAATTCTTATGGCCAAACAAGAATGAAAATGCCAAAGAAAATGAATGTTTAATTAATACTTCTGACCGCTTAATTCTAAATCTAGGTCAATTCCTTTTGTTATCTTAAGGACAAGATTCATTATTGGGGTAAGTATCAGTCCGCCTAAAAACCCTACAATTCCATACAAAAAAGGAAGTATTAGAATATAAATCAAGCTAAAACTGGTGCTTGATACAGGGCTCAGAGATCCTAAGGAAGAAACAAAGCCTGATAGCAGCTTAGCAACAATCCACATTATAAAGCTAAATATGAATCCAAAGAAAAAACTGTAAAGTCCAATAAAAGCAGAAGTTTTCAGAACACCAAACCTCTTTATCTTTGCCATACTATGTCAAGCTAAGAATAGTATAAAAACATTTACAAAATTAAAAAAATAAAGAAAAACCCTGGAAAAATCCAGGGATTAAAAATAAACTCTTTCCCTTCTTACCAGACCTCTATTCCAAGGTCAGACATTTGTTTTGAAGGTGCTGAGTGCTCTTCAACTGGCTTTCCTAAAACGTATGGACTTCTAACACCAGTCATAATTGTAATGACTCGGACTTTTCCTGTAAACTCTTTGCTGATCCTAGCACCGATAATTACGTTTGCATCAGCACTCAGGTTTTCAGAAACAGTTCTTCCGATAACATCGAACTCTTCAAGCTTCAAATCAGGTCCGCAGGTTATGTGTATCAAAGCTCCGGTAGCGCCCTTATAATCCACATCAAGTAGAGGATGTGTAAGAGCTTGTCGGACAGCTTGACTAACACGTTCTGAAGAATCGTCTTCTCCGATACCAATGACTGCAACTCCACCACCTTTCATGATTGCAGATACATCTGCATAGTCAAGGTTGATGAGACTTGGCAATGTTATTGTCTCGACAATTCCTTTTATCATAGTGCTTACAAGCTCGTTTGCAACTGCAAAGGCATGTTCTATTGGAAGCTGGCCTGCAATATCCACAAGTCTGTTATTATCAAGAACAATACAAGTATCAGTGACTTCTCTAAGCTCCTGAAGGCCCCACTCTGCTTTTTCTATTCTTGCTTTTTCAGATTCGAAAGGCATTGTAACAACACCAATTACTACAGATCCTGATTCCTTAGCGAGCTGCGCAACTACTGGTGCTGCTCCTGTTCCTGTTCCTCCTCCCATTCCTGAAAGGACGAAAACCATATCAGCTCCTGAAACAGCTTTCTTAAGATCAACAACTGCTTCTTTTGCTGCTTCTCTTCCAACTTTTGGTTTTCCGCCTGCTCCTAGCCCACGAGTAAGCTCTTTACCAAGAAGAAGTTTTTCATCAGCCTTAGCAACACTTAAGTGCAAAGCATCTGTATTTGCCGCATAGACAGTAGCGCCCTCTATTCCTTTATTGAAGAGCCAGGTTACCATATTAACTCCGCAACCACCAACCCCGAAGACTTTTATATTCGCCTTTCCGGCTTTAAGCTCATCAAAGTTGATGCTGTGGGTTTCTACGTTCTGGATTGCTTCTCTTGCAAAATCAAATACCATCTTTTTTCTTTTTTACCTCCTTACATCTCTATATTTTTGTTAGAAGTCTTCAACTCCAAGTCTCTCGTTTTCACGAAAGATTTAAATAGCTGACGAACTTCCAACTATCACCAAAGAAATAAGTTCACACACATTAATTTATTCAATCCCCCGAAAGAATAAATTAATATAATGAAAGATTAAGATTTCTATTCTTTAAAAATATTATGCTTTTCTGAAATAATATTTTTTTGAGTTAAATAAAAATAATTTCACTCTTTTTCAAGAATTTCTGCACGGATTTCGTTATCTTTGCACAATTCCACAAACTCTTTGGCATCTGCCTCTGTTCCAATAAGCGATCCCCAATGCATTGGAATTGCTAAAGTAGGTTTTATTATGTTTGCAGCCTCTGCCGCCTCTTCTGCACTCATTGTGAATCTTCCTCCGACAGGCAAAAGGGCGACAAATTCTTTTCCCTGCTGTTTATATCCAGTAAGTTTCTGCATCTCAGGAATTAAATCTGTATCACCGGAATGATAAATTATTACATCACCAATTTTTATCACATAACCAACCCAAGATTCTTCTTGGGGATGGAAATGTTTGTCTATATTATAAGAAGGAAGTGTTGATATCTTCATGTCTCCAAGTTCAATTTCCTGATTAGGCTCTACAATCTCTATCTTTAAAGGAATTTTGAATTTAGCTATAGTACTCTGGCAGTTTGCAGGAGCAATTATCCTTGTTCCTTCCTTTACTATCTTGTCAAGATCGGCAAAACTGCAATGGTCATAATGGCTGTGAGTTATAAGGACTACATCTGCTTTTTCCAAACCATCTCTTATGTTATAAGGGTCGATATAAACAACTCTAGAATTTTTTATAAAAAATCCAGCATGTCCAAGCCACTTTAATTCTATGCCATTTATTTTCATTAGAAAAAGAAAAAATCGAAGGTTTTTAAGGATTATGGACTATATCTCATCATTGTTCTTGGGAAGGCAATTGCATCTTTTATTGTTTCCAATCCGCAAATCCAAGAAATCACGCGCTCAACACCCATTCCATAACCTCCATGAGGCACACTTCCGTATCTTCGTGTATCAAAATAAAATTCATATTTTCCTGGGTCCTCACCTTGAGCCTTTAGATTTTTCTTTAATTTGTCAATATCTTCCTCTCTCTGGCTTCCTCCGACAAGTTCCCCATAACCCTCTGGCGCTATCATATCAAAACCAAAGACAGCTTCTTTTCCTTTCGGCCTTCCAGGAACTTCTTTCATATAAAAGGCCTTTACTATTTTAGGATAATGCCTTACCATTATCGGAGTATCATAAAGCTCTGAAAGCTTGTCTTCTTCTATTGTTCTTAGATCTTTACCCCATTGAATGCTAATTTTCTTTTTTTCTTTTAAAAGTTTAAGGGCATCGTCATAAGTTATTCTAGGAAATTTTTTTCTGATGGTTGCCTCTAGTTTTTTCCAGTCTCTTCCAAGAATTTCAAGCTCCGGCTTTCTTTTCTGCAAAACAGCTTCAACGACACTTTTAATCATTTGCTCTGCATCATCCTGAAGATAATCAAAATCTTCCCATGCAGCTTCCATCTCAGCATGCCAGTATTCTGTAAGATGCCTCGATGTTTTGGATTTCTCAGCCCTGAAGCTTGGCTGTATTGTGAATATTTTTTCCAGAGCAAATATCCCTGCTTCTGCATGAAGTTGCCATGTCTGGCTTAGATACAATGGTTTTCCGAAATAATCAACTTTGAAAAGAGTTGCTCCTCCTTCTGCCTGCATTCCCAATAATGTAGGGCTATGATATTCATAAAATCCTTTCTTATGCCAATGATCTCTCATGGCATCAAGAACAGTATCACGAATTTTCATTATAGATGTCATTTTTCTGCTTCTAAGCCAAAGATGTCTTCTGTCTCCGAGAAGTTCTTCGTTGAGACTTTTATTTATTGGGAAACTATCGCTCAAACCAATTATTTTTATCTCATCTGCCTGAATTTCAAAACCAGTAGGTGCTCTTTTTTCTTCATGTATTGTTCCGTGAATTTCTACAGACGCTTCTACTTGTAATTTGTCAATTTCTTCCCATTGATTCTTGAATTTCTCTCTCTTCAAAACACATTGAATTATGTCAGAAGAGTCTCGTAAAATGAGGAACTTAAGTTCATTGCTTCCTCTTTCCCTGTAAATCCAACCTCTCACAGCTACTTTTCCATTGCCTTGCTTTATTGCTTCTGATACTGATATGAATTTCATTTTTATTTTAGGGTGTCAGTCTTCTCCTATCACGAGGAAATAGTGTAGCTTCTCTTATATTATCTAAGCCAAGCATTGCCTGTGTCAAACGTTCAAGACCAATACTCCATCCTGCATGCATTGGGGCACCATATCTGAAAGCATCGATATACCATTTAAAATTTTCGGGATTTAATTTTTTTTCTTTTAATCGCTGAATTAGAATTTCAGGAACATGGACTCTCTGTCCACCAGAACTTATTTCAATTCCCCCATATACCGCATCAAATCCTCCCGAAATACCTTTTCCTTTTGGCCATATATAGAATGGTTTTATCTCACTTGGCCATTCATAAGTAAAAATAATGGTGTCTGGAAATAATTCGCAAAGTTTCCTCTCTGCTTCTGGTTCAAAGTCATCTCCTCTTTTAAGTTTAAATCCATGTTTGTTCAAAAGTGAAATTGCCTCATCGTAAGCAAGATATTTTACCTTTGGAACTTTCACTTTAGTCTTTAAAATATTTAATTCATCTCCACATTCTTTAATGACTTTTTCAGCTATGAATTGTACAACTTCTTCAAGATACTTCATAATAGTTTTGTCATCAGAAAAAGCAACTTCTATATCCATCTGTCTTATTTCATTTATGTGCTTGCTCGTATCATGTTTCTCAGCTCTCCAAACAGGACTAGTGGAGAAAACTTTTTCCAGTGAAATTGCAGCCATTTGTTTATACAACTGAGGACTCTGAGCGAGATATGCTTTTCTGTCAAAATACTTTACTTCGAATAAATCTGTTCCCCCCTCTGTGCTGGTTGCTATTATTCCAGGAGGCTGTATTTCAATAAATCCTTTTTTATAAAAAAATTCCCTGAACCCATTAATTATTGTTGATTGAATCTTAAATATGGATTTCACTCTTGGTTTTCTTATATCCAAAGATCTGTTATCCAATCTTGTTGGTAACTCTGCCTTAACAGATTTTTCATTAACCTGCATTGGAAGTTCTTCTGCTTTGTTTAAAACTTGCAGCTCGGAAACTTCTATCTCCAAATTTTTTAAAGTTAATTCCTCATTTGTTAGTTTAGCAGGTTTTGCCTTGCCTTTTATTGAAACTACAGATTCAAGAGTTAAGTTCTCATTAAATCCTTTACTCTCTGATTTCATGACACACTGTACAATTCCAGAGACGTCTCTTAAAAGAAGGAATTTCATCTTTGCCAAATTTCTTACCTCATGAACCCATCCTTTTAATAAAAATTCTTTTCCTGGTTTTAAATCTCTGACATAAGTCCTTTCCATGACATTAAAAGAAAAATATTGTTTATTAAATTATTCCTTATCATATTCAGCAAAGACAGCAGCTGCAATTACTGTTGTCCACATTTCTTTTTTTCCTTCTGCAGATTGGGTTATGTTCCTGGTTTTTATTATTTTTCCTGACATTTTGTATACATTCTCTCTCTCATCCCATCCCATGTTTTCATCAAAATCAATTCCAAGAGTTGTGGCAAGCATGCTGGCAGCTAAATCCTCGGCATAATCTCCTGCTGTCTCATCTGTCTCCCCGTGTGAATGGTGTTCTGAGAGATAACCATACTGATTTTCGTCAGCAGGAATAGCAACACCGATAGAAGTTGCAACAAGCCTGTTATTTTCTTCAGTATCCGCCCTGGCCATCACACAATAAACTACTTCCCCTGGTTTAAGATATTTTAATCCTTCCTCCCTAGAAATTGTCTTACAATTTTGTGGGAAAATACTGGACACGGTAACTAGATTAAATTTTTCTATACCAGCATCTCTCAAGGCGAGCTCAAAACTGGCTAGCTTTTCTTTATGCCTTCCAACACCTTTTGTAAAAAATATTTTTTTCGGAACCATTATAATTTATTATTAAACTATTTGAAAAGGGTTTTTAAGATTTTCTAAATTCTTAGAAATCATTTCATAAATTTTTTAATTATGTCCACCGCCTCACTTCCGGAAATCTTTCCTTTAAATTCTTTCATCACTAAGCCCATATAAGCATTTATAGAAAGTCCTGGTTTTTCTTTTATAATTTTAGAAATTTTTTCTTCTATTTCATCTTTATCTTCTTTTTTTCCTTCAGGAATTTCATTACTTTCTCCTCTGACAATTTCTTTGAGAGTATTTTTAATTTCAGACTCTTGAAGCAATCCTTTTTTTACTTTTTCTAGGATATTTCCAAGGATATCTCTATTAAGAATTTTTTCAACTACAGCTAAAGACCTTTTTTCTTTAGAAGCTATTTCTTTAGGAAAAATCAAAATTGTTTTTGCAATTAGTTGTGGTTTTTCAATTATATTCAAAAATTCTTTGAATTCCTCCATTTTTTTACTTTTTAATAAAAGAGAAATCATTTCTCTGCTCAGTCCCTGTCTTTCCAGTTCTTCTTCAGGTTTTCCTAAATTAGATAGTTCTTTTTTTGCTTCATTAATCATTTCTCTTGAAATCTTTAATAATGGAATATCTGTCTCTGGATACATTCTTGCTGCGCCAGGTAATGGCCTCAAAAATCTTGAGCTTCCATCCTGATCGACTGCTCTTACTTCAGCCATGCTTTTTCCCTGTTTTACAAGTCCCTGTTGTCTTGTCACCTCCAACTCTATTGCCCTCTCTATATTTCTTATATCCTGAAAACCTTTAAGCTCGACTCTTTTTCCTCCTGGAATAGAAAGATTGACATCTTGTCTTATTGTTCCCAAACCACGTTTTACCTTCAATGTTCTAAGGATTTCTCCTAATTTCATAGCTGTTTCTTTTGCCTGCTCTGGTTTTTTTATTCCAGAATCTGTGGCAATTTCCACAAGCGGAATTCCTAATCTGTCTAGTCTGAATACTCCTTTTTCTTTGTCGATTATTCTAGCAGAATCTTCCTCCAAACATAAAGTTGCAATCCCAACTCTACCATGAGAAGTTTCAATAAATCCATCACGAGCAATTAAGACAGTTCTTTGGAAGCCAGAGGTATTGCTTCCATCAATAACTGTTTTCCTCATTACTTGACTTATCGGGAAAATTTTGCAATTAAGAAGGATTGCAATCTGAAGAGCAGTTTTCAAGCTACTAAGATTTATCATATGTGGAGGCTCTTCATCAAGTTCAACGAGACATGTGGTATTATAACCTTCATATGTGAATTCCTTTTCCTTGATCGCCTCATGGGCCGCAGCGATATCTACTTCACCAAACTCACCGGCAACAGCATGAAGTCTTCTCCTCACTTTAAATTCAGGTTCATCCTTCCTCAAAAAAGATGGGCAATTGCAAAACAATTTTGAAGTATCAAGCTGCTGATGAACTTCAAGTCCGCATCGCAAACCGAGTTGCTCATAATCAACTTCCATAAGATAAAAAAGAGAAAAGAGTTTATTAAATTATTTACCTATAACTTTAACACCAGGTATAGAAGATATTTTTGAACGTAATCTCACTTCTGATTTTTTTTTAAATGGTGCATGGAGAACATGAGAATGAGTTTCATAACAAGCATCATATGCATAATTACCTGTTGGATGTAAGATGCTTATATCATCTGAAGTTTTATCTAAAATTTTATATTTTTTAGCTCTTTCCAAAAAAGATTCTTTAGCTTCTTCAAAAGCCTCTCTATGAGTTCCTCCTGTTTGCCCAAGGTATTTTCTAGAGTATTCTAAATCAATAGCTCTATACATCATATTCATAAAGGAAGTAAAATTGTAAAAATAAGTCTTGTTTATATTTGAACTGTTATACCATGCTCCTGCGCCAATAAAAAATTCTTCCCCATTAACTTGGAATTCTCTAGAAACACTCATGACAGAAGGATAGATTACTGCTCCTACACCAAGAAGAGATACTCCTCCATCTTCAGAAACAATTCTTGGGGTTTTATACATTGTTAGCATTCCCTCAAGTCTTTTTCTTGTTAAATATCTAGCATATTCTGGTTTCAATTTTTCACCATTTTCATCTACTATCAAAAAGGCAGATGGATTAATCAATGAGTTTCCATATTTAGCAGCCATTCCTTCAAAAGAACCAAGAATCTGTGTTGACGCTCTTCCAGATATAACAGTGTCTATTAAAGAAAAAGATTCTATTTTTGGAAAAGATTCATAAATTTCTGCTAATTCTTCTCTTCCTTCGATATCTCTCAGAATTAAATCTGTGAATGAAACAAAATAAGGATTTTTCTTTCTTTCTTGTGGAGATTCAAAAAAAGATTTAGTAACATTTGCCCAATATCTTCTTGTTTTTAATGTAAATTCATCATTATCTATTCTTGAATCAAAACGGGGTATATTCAAATCTGCAGTAAATGGAATCAAAAGAACTTTTACAGGCTTATCTTTAACTTCACCTATTTTAATATTTCCAGGAAGCAAACTAGAGACCATTTTTTGTAATCCCAAATTTGTATAGAAATTTTCATGATCT
>JBGPHA010000019.1:0-9037 GCA_041484115.1 Candidatus Nanoarchaeia archaeon
AATATCTCGCTCCAAAAAATCCTTGATACCCATATGCAGCATTAGCCAGGAGCTTGAAAGCATTGCTTCTCGCCCTCTTTATAACATCTGGCTTTTCTTGCAGCTCTATTTTGAATTTCTTCCTTTTTTCAATTATTTCTTTGAGCATCTCCGGAAAAAAACCTGTTTTTTTAGTGAAATAAACTTTTTTATTTTCAATTTCTATACTGTAGGAATCTTTCTCAGGTCTTTCAAGAAAAGTTGATTTTGACAAATTATAGGTAACAATCGTGCTTCCATAGCTAGAAGTAAAATCAAAGACAGCAATATTCTCATAAAGTCCTGGTGTTGGTTCGAATACAAAAGCACCTACATATTTTTCTTTTCTCCTTCTTTCCCCTATTTCATCATGTGTTGGCCTCTTTTCGGAAATTTCATTGAATTTTTCAAGATTATGTATGATGAAGGACTCTACATTTTTTGACATCCCGTTCCTAGAAACTTCAGCTACAGGTTCGTTCATTATCCTTGTAAATTCAAGAATGTCTGGCCACATCTTTTCAAACAACCCGTAAACTAATATTGAGTCATGCAAATTATACTCAAAATAATTTTCCCAATGATGGTCATCGACCTTTGAGGAGTGTCTTGGCTTGAAATCCTTTTTTTTATCTCCAAGAAATTCCTTTGAAACTTCGTTCAGAGATAATGTTTCTGACTGCATATATTGAGAATATGCTGTTCTTATGAATTTCAGAAGATCTATATGAACCATCCCCTTAGTTTTTACAGAAATATCAATCCCTCGGGAAAATCTTGGCTGACTTCCATCCAAACTAAGAGAAAGCTTTATTTTATTCTTATCCGACCTTATTTTAATATATGGAAGATCAAAACCATCTGAAAAATAACCGACAAGAAAATCAGGAGATATTTTTTTTACATAAGAAATAAATTTTTCTATCAGCTCTCCTTCGTCTTTGACATATTCAACATAGTCTTGTTTCTGTCCAGTAGGTTTTCCAGCATCTTTTTTCCATGTTATAACTTTCCTGAAATTTTCTGAAACTAGAGAGACCATTAGGATTTCTCCTTCTCCGAGCTTTATATCTTCTGTTTCTATGTCATAGGTTAAAACCTTGGGTTTAAAACTAAGATCATCTATTTTTTTTGCAGATTCAAGTTTTATGCAGAAGTCGACATCAAGATTGGAATCAACTCCCCCAAATTCTTGGGAGTTATTTAAAACCTGGCCAGAAATTTTATACCATTGCAAAGGATTTATTTTTTTTTCAAGAATGTAATGCGTTACAAAGCCAAGGTCATAACCCCTCCTTTTTACTATTTCTTTCAGTCCAAGTCTATCTGCTATGTCATGCAAATCTTTATAGTTTGTTGCAAAAATCTTTAAGGCATTTACTCTTTTTCCCAGAAAGTTTTTGTTGTGCAGTTCTACTGCCTCAACTTTAGTTTTCCTGCCTTTAATGTCAAGTTTTATCTTTCCTATTTTTTCTATCAAATTATCTGTTTTTTTCGAATCCAAGCCATTTTCAAGGATAGCCCAGAAATAAACAGGGCAAGAGTCAATAACACATACTCTTTTTCCATTTGAATTTCTGCCGAATATTTTTATGTAATTTCTTTCTTGAAAATCGAAGTAATCATAATCTACAGGAATAAAATCAGTTTCCATGATTTTAATAGTGGATTTAGTTATTTAAATTTTAAGAGCAGATAAAAAAATACCTTATTAGCAAAATTTATATACTCTTATTTAGGAGTAACATAATGGGAGAATCTAGAGAAGACCTTGGATATGTTGCTTCTGATCCTGAAGTAAACAGTAGGATAAGGGCTCATTTTAAAAGACAGGGTCTTGATTATGTTATTTTAGAAAAAGCAAGAGAAGTAGCATTTAGAGATTTTCCTGCTTTTGGTCCACATGAATCTTTGGGAGTTAGAGAAATAAAAAGAAGACTTTCTGAGATTAAGCAAATAGGATATAAGTTAGAACCTTATAGCCATATGACAAAAGGCCAGGTATGGAATTATCTCCTTAAAGTTAGAAGGGATTTGTCAGATGCTGCTAGATATAGATAAAATATTTATATTTACTTTTGCTTCTATCTAGGAGGCCATTAATATGGGTTTAAATATAAAAGATATAATTCCAAGAAAGGAAATAGAGATATCAGACTTAAAAAATGAAATAGTTTTTGTAGATGCTTATAATATGCTTTATCAGTTTCTTTCAACCATAAGGCAACCTGATGGAACTCCTTTGATGGACAATAAGAAACGGGTGACTTCACATCTTTCAGGAGTTTTTTACAGGAATGTTAATCTTCTTTCAGAAGGAATAAAAATTGTATATGTTTTTGACGGCGAGCCTCCAAAACTGAAAGCAGGAACCCATAAGATAAGGTCAGAAGGGAGAGAACTTGCGAGAGAGAAATATGAAGAGGCGAAACAAGAAGAGGACATCGAGGGAATGAAACGTTACAGCTCACTATTAATAAAACTTGATTCAGAGATGGTTAGAGAAAGCAAAGAACTTTTGGAAGCAATGGGAATTGCTGTTGTTCAGGCCCCAGGAGAAGGAGAAGCTGAGGCCGCTTATCTAAGCAGGATAAAAAACAGCTTTGGTGTTGTCAGTCAGGATTATGACAGCCTGCTTTTCGGAGCAACAAAGCTCATAAGAAATCTTGGGCTTGCAAGAAAAAGAAAGACAATTTCAGGATGGCAAGAAATAAGGCCCGAGTTGATAGATCTTCATCAAGTTTTGAATATTCTTGAAATAAATCTTGATCAGTTGATATGTATTGGGATTCTTGTCGGTACAGATTACAATCCCAGAGGGATTCCTGGCATAGGGCAGAAAAGAGCACTTGAAATTGTCAAAAAATATAAACAACCTGTTCTAATTTTCAAGAGTATTGAAGAACAGATTATGAGCCTTCCTGAAAAAGACAGATTTAATTGGCAAGAAATATTTGAGCTATTTCACAAACCAAGGGTTGTTAATGCTGATTTTATTTTTGGAAAAGTCGATGAGAAAGAAATAAAACACATTCTTGTTGAAAAACATGATTTCTCAGAAGAAAGGGTTGAAAAACAATTGGAAAAACTGCGAGAGCTGAAAGAAAAGAAAAAACAAAAAGCCCTTGGAGAATGGGTTTAAATTTTAGATACTTCTTACATTTCTTCCCCACCACTTTCTTGATTTCTTCCAAAAGAATATCCCAGCAATTAAAAGAACTAATCCAATAAAAAAGGCAGCAGTTTTTTCATATATTAAATTTGTAAAAATTGATATTATTATCATAATTAATCCAGATATCAAGAGGAAGACTCCAAAGCTAAGTTGCCAGATAATGAAAATAGCTGCTGCAAAAATAACTGCCCAGATTAATAGAGGCATAATACCAGAGGAAATTCCTAAACCAGAAAATATTCCTTGTAAATTAAAGCCAGAATTGTAAATCCCATAAACAGATAATAAAGATATTGAAAAAGAAATAACTGCTATTATCCCTCTATTATTTTCCCCATTCGAACTTCTGAAAACATTAGACCTTCTTAATACAAAAGCAACAAATGCAGCGATAATCAAAAATAATGCTAAGAGTACTATGTCAGGACTATCAAGAAACCCTGTTATAGAAAAGCTTCCATATCCACCAAAAAATTGGGCACTTACAAAATTTATTAGGAATAAACTTAGGAAAAATAATAACCCTCTTTTCATGTTCTTGTCAAGGAATCCTTTTTTATAAATTTATTCAATTTTAATGGCTTTGCACAATAAGTCACAGTTGCACAAAAAGTGATATAGTTATTGTGCAAAGCCAATTTTAATGATAATATTTATAAATAAGATTCGATTAAGATAAAAATGGGTAGAGCTATTAACTTTGTTTATGGGGTTATAATATTATGGCTTTCTGTAGAAGCACTTGGATGGTTGAATATTTTTCCAAAAGAGTTTTTGCCTTATGCTGTTTTGTTGATGGGTGTTCTTGTTATTACTACACGAATATCTAAGGCAACTCATATTGGAGTAGATCCAAGACCACCTTTCAATTTTATTAGAAGATATCTATTTGGAGCAGCTTTAATATTGATAGGATTATCTTCTTCTATAGGTGCTATTGCAAACCTAGTACCTCTTCTTGTTATTGGAACTAGTTCTGGTTCACTAATTCTCTTAGGTATTTCTGCAATATATTTCCTTTCTGCATTCACAAGAACTAGAGGAATGATTGTTGGGTCTGTATAAAATTTAGATACCCCAAACTTTAAATTATATTTCTTATTGTATCTTATATGAAAAAAGCTTCTTTTGATGTTTTTGGTAATATAGCTATTGTTAAATTTATCGAGGAAATCAAAACTAAAGATAAGAAACGTTTTGCCGATAAACTGCTTAAGGATAACAAATCAGTAACAACTATTCTCGAAAAGAAAGGGAAATTTAAAGGCAGACTGAGGAAACAGGAGACAAAATACCTATCTGGCTTAAAGACCAAGGAAACACTTTACAGAGAAAACGGATGCGTTTTCAGATTTAATATAGACAGTGTTTATTTTTCCCCAAGACTTAGCAATGAAAGAAAGGAAATTGCGCAGAAAATAAAAAAAGGGGATGAGGTTTTAGTAATGTTTGCGGGTGTATCACCATATTCTATTATTATAGCAAAAAATTCTAGAGCTAGAATGGTTTATTCCAATGAAGTAAATAAAGAAGCAAATAAGTATTCCAGACTAAATGCTGAATTAAACAAAGTTAAAAATAGAATTATTTTTTTAGATGGAGATATAAAGAGAATTTCTAAAAAAATAAACAAAAAATTTGATGTGATTGTCATGCCTAGACCCCAATTAAAAGAGAGTTTTTTAAGAGAAGCATTTATGTTAAGTAAAAAAGGAACGAGAATTTTTTATTATGATTTCTGTAAGGAAGAAGAAATTCATGGGGTTGTTGATAAAGTAAAAAAAGAAGCTAAGAAATATGAAAAGAAGATAAAAATTTTGAAAGTTAAAAAAGCAGGGGAAATTGCGCCTTACAAATATAGAATTAGGATTGATTTTATAGTTTTGTGATTATAATCTTTTTTCTGCCTTTATTGCAGTTGGAGCTTCTCCACCATGCCATGTGAATCTCGGCCTTATCTTTATAGGATAAATTCTTTCTGAATTGTCATCAAGGAGAATTGCTGAACCTTTCAAAGAAGGAAGATCATCTATTTGCTTTTTTATGCTTTCAAGAATATACGATTGCATTATGTAGTTCAGGGCTTCGACATCTGGTTTAGACGTCACTCTATGAGCTATTACTATATCTGATTGGGTCATAACATCATGATGTATTTGTCCTGGTTGCTGTGTTGCAAGAACGAGGGAAATTCCCGGCTGTCGTCCTTCACGTAAAAGTTGTATAAGCGCATCTGTTGCAGCTGTTTTTCCATCTAAAGGAAGAAATTCATGAGCTTCATCTATGAATATCCATACCAAAGGACTTTCTCTCTTTATTTCTCCTGACATATATTCAAGACCATGGGAAACAGATTCTATCTCTTCTTCTTTTCTTGAGGACATCCTCTGATTGAAAATTTTTCTGCAGAGAAGGCTTATTGCCAGAGCCCTTACGTTGAATGTTCCTACAGCATTGTAGACGCTTAAATCAAGAACTGTTGTAATTCCTGCATTTATTAGACTTTCAACTTTTGTTGCTTCTTCTTCTTTTTTTGCAAATATCCCCCATGTATTTGCCGCCTCGAATAAACCCGTTGCAGCATTTCTTATTTCCTGAGGAGTTTTTTCATCCTTTTCTAATTCTTCAAGAATGTCATCTAGATCATAGGTTCCCTGGTCTTTCAGTTTTGTAACAGCTCTTTGTATGAGAACAGAAACAGGATGAATAATGTCAAGACCAAAGGTAAGAATCCAATCTTCTGGATTCATTTCATTCACATCGAGAGCAAAGCTATTGTCTGCAGGAATTCCTTTTTCCAAATATGAATCATAATGTCCAAAAGGAACAAAAACCTTCACTGGAAGATTTTGGGGACTCAACCCCCATTCCTGCAAAAGCTCTTTATCCTTTTCGTTTCTGAATTTCATTGTCCAATAAATTCCCATTGTGTCAAAAATAAGAGAACCTATGTTTTGGCTCACTTCTTTTGGAAGAGCTGAAAGCTCTTCTGCTATGACGCCTAGAGTATATGATTTTCCGCTACCTCTTTTTCCAGCGACAAGAACCACGTGACTACGTGCTATATCCATGAAAATCTTATTACTAAGAGAGGTGTACTGACCCATTTTCACATACCCTTTTCCTATATACACGAGACCACGATCACTGAAAGCTTTTTTGTCTGAGGCATCTCTTCCAACAATAATATCATAAGCCATTTAAAGAAAAGGGGAAAGATGTTTATAAAATTACTTCTGCAGATATTCTATTTCTTCTTGAGAAAGTCTGAGTTCTTTCTGGACTTCAGGATTTAAAAGAAATAGTTTTATCATGGAAAACTCGCTCATCGCTCTTTTTTCTCCTATATGAACATACTCAGAATATTTTTTTGCAATAGATTTCTTTTTTTCTGTTCTCTGATTGTTTAGCCAGATTTTTAGAATCCTTGTAGGTTTCTTATAACTGGTAAATCCTGTTTTAACGTTCTTCTTTGAACTGGAAATTCCATAACTCAATAATGCATTTTCATAAACGAGAAAACGCCAATACTGCTGTCTGTAAATCCTTCTTTTGAAAATATCAACCTTGCTTAATGCATCTATCGCTTTTGCAAGCTCTTCACCAGAATATTCTGCAGGAATATTTTCTTCAACCCATAGCATTATCTCTTCTAAAGGCATGTTAACTGAATCAAAAATTTGAAGCATGCTTTCTGTCGGCTTCCCCTTGAAAATCATTCTCAAGGCAGAGAAAATATCCATTTCCTTATTTCTCTCATCAAAGATTATTTCAGAAGGATTTTTCATTCCAGAAGCTGTCTGTAAATCATTTATTGCAGCTCTTAGGTCCCCGCGGGCCTTTATAGCAATATTTGTAAGAACATCCATGTCCATAAATTTTTTTTCTTTTCTTAAAATTGATATCATGACATTTTTTATCGTTTTGTAATCTATTTCTTTTAACTGAATTAGGTCTGTTTTTCTTCTTAGTCCGGTAAATTTCCTGTTCCAAATATCATTTGCTGTTATTATCATAGGATATGCAGAGGATTCTACTAAAGCAATAAGTTCAAGCAAACCACCTCTGTCTGTTTCAGAAATTCCATCAACTTCATCAACCAGAATAACCTTATTTTCTTTTAGAAGAGATTTTTGCTCTGTTGCTGGCCTTAATATTTCCCTTAATTTTTCTCTGTTCCTGAGATCAGAAGCATTCAGTTCAAACAGCTCTGCTTTATTTGCATCTGCAGCAGCATATGCCAGGCTTGTTTTCCCTGTTCCAGGTGGCCCATAAAGTATTACAGCCCTATTCCCTCTTCCAAATTTTTTTAAGAATTCTTTCAGCAAAAAAACAGCCTGCTCTTGACCTTCTACATCTAAAAAACTCTTTGGCCTATATTTTTCTGTCCAATTTTCTGTCATTTTATTTATTTAAATCTTTTATTTTTGAAATAAACTCAAGTCCTGTATTTTGGACTGAAACATGACAATCTGTTTCGTCATCAACTTCAGAGCCAGAACTTCCAAAATCTTCTGAAAAACAACTTAACCCCTTTACAGGATGATAATAAACATCTATCTCTCTGGATTCTTCAAATCCCCAAACTCCTTTAACTAAATAAATTCCTTCGTTTGTTGGTAAGCCCTTTGAATCCAGACAATTGTCTATTCCCATTTTCTTCACCTATTAAATCCCAAGCCCTGCAAGAACAAAACTTGCAAGAAGGCTCTGGAGCTGAATAAAGGGGTCTGAACCTTCGACAATCCTAAATTCCGATTCACCTGTTTTTTCTGTCAACTTCACCTTTACTTCTGGTTCTACAGGAAGATTCCAAATTTCTTTCTGGATAGCCTTTATTACATCCTGGCCAGAAATGCTCTCTCTTAGCATGACATCAAGAAGTTTTTCTCTTGATTTTTGAAAATCTCCAGAGATTGCATAATCCAAAACAGTTCTGATGTCTTTAGGCTTTGCACTGGAGATTATAGTTGATACTAAGTCATAATTTATTAAAGGAGAGATTGAAGCTGTTGATTGCAAAATGTTGATCACTCTTCTACAGTCTCCTTCGCTTCCTTCGTAAATGAGCTCAAGGGCGTCAGGACTTATTGTTAACTTCTCTCCTTCTCCTATCTTTTTCACGACTTTTTCTATGTCTTTTTTTTCCAGAAGCTTGAATCTAAAGATGGCACATCTGGATTGTATGGGATCTATTATTTTACTGGAATAGTTGCAGGAAAGAATAAACCTGCATGTCGTTGAGTAATTCTCCATAGTCCTTCTAAGGGCTTGCTGGGCCTCAGGAGTCAAGGCATCAGCCTCATCTAGGAATATTATCTTAAAAGGAACATTACCGATAGATTTTGTTCTCGCAAAATTCTTTACTTTTTCTCTTACAACGTTAATTCCACGTTCATCAGAAGCATTTAGCTCCAGATAATTTTCACGCCAATATTTCCCAAAAAGTTCCTTGACAGTTATCAGAGCCAGTGTTGATTTACCTGTTCCTGCAGGACCGGCAAAAAGGAGATGGGGTATGTTCATAGAATTGGTAAGGGCTTGAACTTTTTTGACAGTATTATCCTGTCCGACAATATCTAAGAATTTTGAAGGCCTGTATTTTTCTGTCCAGATTTCGCTTGCCATAATTTTTTATTTTAGACAAATTTAATTTGCCACACCAAAATGCCCTTTGGTGTTAAGGTATACATATTAAGAAAAAACCAAACTTATAAACATTATGGGAGTTGATAAGAAGAATTAATCTAATAATCTCTCTCTGCCTCTTTTCTTTGTTTTTCCAGTAAATCTTTTAACCTAAATTGCGGTTCATAAATTTCTTCAACTCTTATTACCAATAAA
>JBGPHA010000020.1:0-8851 GCA_041484115.1 Candidatus Nanoarchaeia archaeon
AGTTAAACTCTTTGTTCTAGGAGCATTATTCATAATAAGCAACCAAAATCTTCACATTGGTATTTTGAATGAGAGGGGAATTTTTTTGAATGCCTATTCTGGATGGGTTACAAATATTGTTCATCAGATTGTACAAATAACAGGATATATTATTAAGTTTGAATGGCTCCCCAAGTAATATTTATAAACCGAAATAGCCATAATACAATATGGCTAAAAAAAGGGTGGTGGCTCAAAAAACTTCCTCATTAGAAAATAAAATAAATATATCCTGGAAAAATTTTCTCATTTTTTTAATATTATTCGTAGCCTCATTTTTATTTTATAATTTTTCTTCTACCTCTCTTTATCTGAATCTTTTCCTTCTCCTCTCTATAATTTTTGGGTTTTTGTCGCTGGCACTCCTCATAGTTCTTATAGTTTTCTTAATTCTTAAATCTGGAAAAAAGTGATCTTTGGGAAATTTTTTATACTCTGATTTTTCTCTATTTGGATATAAGCCTGTGTAGCTCAGCCGGTTAGAGCGCAACATTGGTAATGTTGAGGTCCTGAGTTCAATTCTCAGCACAGGCTTTCACTTAGATTTATAAAATAAACATCTTTACGATAAAACATGGAAAAATTAGGTATGGGGCTTGAAAGGCTGAAAACCGAGTATCTCACATTGCATAAGAAATATGGACTTCCTAGTTTTCAGGAAATGAATGAAGATTTCTATATAGAAAAAATCGCAGAGAACGAGACAGAGATATTGATAAGGGAAATAAGGAGAATGGTCGGAGACAGGCTTGCAAACTATATGAGATTTATCGAGAATTTACTGAATCCTGTGAATGTGCCAATGTTTGTTTTTTCTATAATAAAACTTATTGGAGCAGAAGAAAAGAAGAAACTTCAGGAAATCTATAAAAAACTGATAAAAAATGAGATTAAATTTGTGGAAAGAGATTTACAATTTGAAGAGGACAAAGAAGCAGAATTTATAAGAGAATCTTATGATCTTTGGCAGGAAATGAAAAAGGAAATTTCGGGAGTTCTTGAAATGGTGGATAAAAATTGGGAAATCAAGACAGAAGAGAGTAGTAAAGGATATTTTAGCTGAGTATTTATTTAGATAATTTATTCAAAACTTTTTCTAAACTTATTTCGAAAAGAGCCACAGGCATTTTTATCTTCCAATTTTTCAGGATTTTTGGATGTATTTCTCCTATTAAACCAATAGGTTCACTGTTCAGAAGAATTTCAGCTGTTCTCCCTTCAATGAACAATAAAGACCGGTTTTTTGGTTCTTTGAAAGAAACTTCCAAATCAAGCATCCTGAACATATATTCAAGTATTTGTTTTGTTTCTGTGAAGTTTCCAGGAGATAGGGCTGTAGATAGAGACTCTTTTTCAGCTATTTTTTCTTGAGAGTTCAGGAAAACTTTTCCTATTTCAAATATCTTTTGTGGATACTCTGAATCTACATTTTCTGAAAAGATTTTTAGAAGAGAATGGCTTAAATTATTTCTCAAAACAGAATATTCTGTCTTTGATGCTTCTACTTCTATAGCACTCTCTTTTTCTGAAATGTTCATATTTTCCTCCTGATTTTTTTTGCTTATCAGATGATGGCTCGAAACTTCTAAAAGCCCAAGTCCAGATAAAATTAAGGCAATGCTTCTCTTTATTTTTTCCTTTGGATCCTCTGACCCTATGGTTGATATTTTAGGAATTTCAGGAACGAAATTTTCATAACCATATGCAATTGCTATATCTTCTATTAAATCAACTTCATGCAATATGTCCGCCCTCCATGATGGGATTTCAACAGTCTTATTTTTATAATTATAACCCATTTTCTCGAGAAGTTGCTTTAGCTCCTTTTCGTTAATATTTATTCCTAAGAGATTATTTGCATTTTCAAGAGAAATTCCCATATTCTTTGGAGTAAGGTCAGGGGTTGTTTTTTTTAATCCCTTAAGTTCCATCTGATAAATCCTTCCGCCCATGTCTGCCATACATGTGGTAATTATATTGAGGCATATATTCAAAACTCCGAAATCAAAACCAGAGCACTCAACAAACACATCTTCAGTCTTAGGAGTTATCCTTCCTGTAAGATGTGAATTTATCACAGGAGGCATGCTTAGTATTTGCTCTTTAGAATCTGTAAAGATTGGGAACTTAATCTTCCCTGCAAGAAGATGGGAATACTCTTTTCCTGCAGGATGTCTCTGAAGAATTTCAAGGCCTGAAAGTTCTTTGTCCATCTCTAAAGGTATGAATTTTATCTTATCTGGCTCAAGTGCTTTGAAATTTATTGGAAGTTCTATTTTTTCCAAAGGATAGATTCCTATTGCAGCCTTTTTTCTTTTTCTTCCTATAGTCACATGTAATACTTCCTGTAAGTCAATCAATTCTTTTATTTTTTCATTGTCAAGTTGTAATCCTCTGACAATAGCACATGCCGTGTATGGTCTTACATCTTTGACAGAGGAATCTATAATAACAACATAATTCTTTTCAGGTTTGTTTATCTTATATGATTGCAGGCCTGTTTTTTTCCCTAGGAAAGCCAGAAAAGATCTCTTGAATCCCTGATATGAAAGCAAATCTGGTCTGTTTGGGAAAACTTCTATGCTTATTTCATTCTCTTCCTCTCTTTCTATAGGGGTTCCAAACATTGAAATCCTATTTTTCATTTGCTCATTGAAAGTTCCTATCTCTTTTTCAAACTGCTTTTTGCTGAAAGTTACAATTGCCATTGGGATTCTATATTATAATTTAATCTTGTTAATTGATAGTTCAAACTTTCAAATCCATTTGCCATATCACTACTTAATCTGTCTAATCTATTCATTAATTCGTAAAAATGTCCTCTAACCTCATTAGTTAGATTATTGAGATTTTCTTCACTTATTTCTTCTAATTTATTTGTCATTTTATCCAAAATTTAATTTTTCTCAGTTGATTTATATCATTCTTGTAAAAATCACGGAGGTCTTTTATTTTATAGTAATCCATTATTATCCTGTCAAAACCAGGTCCCCATGCCAGTACAGGAATATTTTCTCCGAGAAGAGGAACGACAACCTCTGGCCTGAAAATTCCAGCTCCTCCAAGCTCAAGCCAGACTTTTCTTTCAGGATGCCAGACATCCACTTCTACACTTGGTTCTGTATAGGGGAAATATCCTGGCCTGAATCTCACTTTCTCGAATCCCATTTTTGCGAAAAATTCTTTTAAATATCCAAGCAAATGCCTGAAGTTTGCTTTTTTATCTATGACAATCCCCTCTGTTTGGTTGAATTCAAAACCATGGCTCCAATCTATGGTTTCATTTCTGAAACATTTTCCAATAGCAAAGAATTTTGCAGGAATCTCTTCCGGTTTTAACCTTGCTAGAGTTTGAGAAGAAAGACAAGTGGTATGGGTTCTTAAAACAAGTTTTTTTGCTTCTTCCTCATCCCACTTATAATTCCAACCAGTACTTCCAGCCACTCCATTTTCATGGCTCTCTTTTATTGCCTTTACAATTTTTTTTTCAGGGAGATCTTCTTTTTTATTCAGGAAAAAAGTATCCTGCATCTCTCTTACAGGATGATCTTGTGCAGTGAAAAGGGCATCGAAATTCCAGAAACTACTAACAATCATTTTCCCTGACATTTCTTTGAAACCCATTTGGGTCCATAGAGTTCTTGCATAATCCACAGCCTGATTTACGAAATGCCTTTTTCCACCACTTATTTTTGAAACAGGCAAACTTATGTCATATCTTCTGAACTTTTTCCCTTTCCATAGAGAATCTTTTTTTAAAATTTCAGGAGTTATCTGCTCTATAAGAGCTTGCGTATTTACTCCCATGCTTATTATTCTTTTTCCAAGCTCAGTTACTTCTATTTCTGTTATTTTTTCGTCAATTATCTCTATTATACCTTTCCTGTTTTTCAAGGATTCCATGGCATATAGCTGCTCTTTGCTCATAGAATCATATTCTAGAGGAAGAGATTCTAGGAAAATTTCTTCGAGACTTTTTCTAGAAATTTCTTCTTTTTTTGTGCTTAATATTATTTTTTCTTTTTTCAGCTCTATGAATGCTTTTTTCTTAAGAACTCCGAGAGATGCTTTGAACTCTTCTTTAGAAAGATTGCTCTGTTTTTCTGCCTCCTCCATCTTGATTATTCTTTTTTCATCAAGAAGATGCAAAAGCCGCCTTTCAGGAAGCCCCTTTTTTCTGTATAATGCTCCATTAATCCCAACATCTACTATTTTTTTCTGTTTTGTGAATATCTCTACGAGACCTTTGTTTTTTAGATATTCTAGGGATCTTATGACAGATACTTTATCAAGATTTGATTTCTTGCAAATTTCTGCAATATTTTTTTCTTCCAGATGTGGAAGAATTTTTCTTTCATTTGGACTTAGGGATTCTAAAATTCTGTTTATTTCCATTTTTCCATCCATGTCGGCATTCCTAATACAAGGCCGAGAGCATTTAAGTCATATAGACTTTTTTCATCATTTGAAATTGAAATGAATCTCATTTTTAATTTATTTTTATTGCAGATTTTTACATTTTGCCTTATGCGGGACAGGATTTGAGCTTTTTTCTCCCCCTCTGTTTCAAGGATTTCATCGAGATTGATACCCATAATAACATTCTTCTTTTTTGCGAGTTTTGCGAGAACATGGTTGAATCCAGAATCCCTTTGTTTTATCTTGTCTTTTCTGCCTTCTTGGTTTATCAATAGTATATTTATAGTTTCCTTTTCAAGAACTTTTCTGTTTAACTCATCATCATCACTAGTAAAAACTATTTCTTTGCCTTTATTTTCTCTTATTTTCTTCCTGGCTTCATTGAAATCTTTCCCTGAAATTATGATATACTCCATTTCTTAAAGAGATAAGAAGTATTTATAAAAATTGGGATTAAGAGCGGTTATAATCCTTCAAAAAACTTCTGATTCTATAACTAATGTTATCATGGGGGTCTTGTTTCTCTAAAACTCTCAAAACTTTTTCAACAGATGACCTATGTTCTGCTGGAATTGATTCCATAATCTCATAAAATTCTCTTTTCCTTTTTTCAATTCTTTCAAAATCTCTTCTCACCTTGTAGTATATTCCTCCTAGGGTTACGCTTCCTAAAAGACCAATTATGAGGATGTTTTCTAATTCCATTTTAATAAATAGAAGATATAATTTATTTATTTTTCTAACCGTAAATAAGAGTTCCTTTGAAACCTTTATCATGAAGAACAGCCTCTAGCTGTTTCAAATCTTTTCCCAAAATATAAGTCTTAATCCTTTCTTTCATTATAATTCCTGCAGCTGTTCCGTCAAGGACAAAGTGCTGGCCCGGCTTGTATTTATCCTTATTAGCCATTCCACAGAATTCTCTCCAGCTTATCCTTAAAATGAGTTTTGCATCCTTATGCTCTAAAGGATTTTTGTTATAGAGGCCCGAAACATTGGTAAGATTGATAAAAATTGTCTTGAAATCTCTCGCAATCTCTGCAGATGTAGAGTCAGAGGTTTGTTTTGGCTTATATTCCAAAGCTCCGCAAAAAATAATATCTTGTTTCTTTATGTATTTCTTCAATGTTTCTGTCGTATGTGGGATTCCAAGTTCAGGATCTATTCCAAAAAGATAACTCATGAATCTGGCATTCATCCTTGTCGCAGATATTCCTGAAAAACTCTGGAGATCCTCATTAAGGCCAGCTTTTCTTAGGGCAGCAATATACTTTCTGGCAATGCTTCCTCCGCCGCAGACAATTATAAATTTGTATTTTTTTGCATTTCTTAAAATTACCTTTTTGAATTTTTGTAAGAAGCCGACATCAACCTCATCAGGAATTATCAGACTTCCTCCAAGACTTAAAACTACAATCCTCTTTTTCATTATTATTAAAATAAAAACATATTTTTATATTTTACTTTATTGTGAATAATCTATCATCTCTTACATCGAAAATACCGAGTCTTGCACCGGAATCAAGCCAGCCGTGTGCATAATTTAATGCAGCGAAGGCGTTCACTAGGTCTTTCTTCTTTTCAAAATATCCTGAATCTGAAGTATAATTTTCAACCATTTCAATTATTTTCTTTGCCTCTTTTCCTTTGTTTTTTGCTATAGATTTTTTTGCAATTTCAAGGGCTTTTTCTGTCAGACTTCTATATTTATCCAGTTTTTCCTTTGTTATTTTGTCTTTCATTTAAGAACAAAGAGAATTTTATTTTTAAACCTACTCAAACATGCAGAAATCTTTAAATATAAAGACGTCCTTTCTTTTTCATTAAAAGAGGCTAATAATGAAAAAACTTTTTTTAGGAGTAATGGTTGTACTATTGCTGCTTGCTATAGGGGCTTTTGCTATTTCCGCTCAGACTAATGGGAATGTTTCTAATATAGGAGAAAAAGTTTCAGGATATGTTCAAGATTTTGTCTCCAAAAAAGGGATTCAGTCTCAGGATATAAAAGACATAAGAAAGGTAGATTTCGGTTCCTTGCCAAAAGAAGTAAATATACAAAATGTGGGAGATAACAATCTTGCAATTTATGAGATAAATTATTCTGCTAATAATAAGAATCAGAAAGTTTATGTGATAACATATTCTGTTGATCAACTTCGTGCCCAGGGTGACATCATACTTGCACAAGACAAAAGAAATTTCCTTGACTTTGGATTTCCTGGAATCATGAATGAAACAGGATTTCTGGAAACATCGACAGGAGTGAAAACGAGCGGAGCTAAAGGATATGTAATGGTTCGTGATGGCAGCATAACAGCAATCTCTACAAACCTGGAAACTATTCAGAGCAATCCCGGTCAGATAGAAATAATTGTTTTAAAGAATGGCGAGCCGATAAACTTTGGAAACACAATAAGCACAGATAGTCTTGGAGTTAAGAAAGATTATGATGTCCAGGCGAAAGACATCGTTAACTTTAAGTCTGGAGATGTTATTTCTGTGGTTGCCAAGAAAACAGGGGATGTCGCATGGAGAGATGTGATAACGATGATTGAAATAACAACTGTAAATTAAAAAACTAGATTGACATAAAGTTTTTAAATACTATTTCTTTCTTCTTGATATGGAAAGAAGAACAAATATCTTGATAACCTCACTGGTTCTTGTGATAGTTGTTCTTGCAGGAATAATGGTTTATTCATTTTTGATAAAACCAAAGATTTCTGGATATACTACTCAAAAGCAGACAGAAGGTATTCAGATTGCTATATTAAACATCTTATCTCAGATTCAACAAAGAGGATATGCTCAAATACCTGTTGGAAATCAGACTTTGTACCTAGCACCATTTAATCCTCAGCAACTACAACAGCAACAGGCAGCGCAGACACAAGCGGCAACGCCATAAAAATAATAGTTATCAGATTAATTTTATAAACAAGAGAAACCATTCCCTTTAATGATTAAGGGGAGAAATAAAAGAGGTTTGTCATCGGTTATAAGTAATCTACTTCTTGTATTATTAGTTCTAGTGTCTGTTGGTGTTATTTGGGTTGTAGTAAGAAATGTAATCTCCGGAGGATCTAGTCAAATTAATGCAGGGCAATTTACCCTTGACTTAAGTATTCAAAAGACTTATGTTTCTGGAACAGATATAGTTGTTGTAGTAAGAAGAAATGCTGGAGCAGGTAATCTTCTTGGAACGAAATTTTTATTTATAAATAAAACAGGAAGCATAACCGTCGAAAAAAGGGTACCTCTACAGGAACTGGAAGAAAAAACATTTACATTCACTTCATCAGAAGTTCCTGGAATAGGAGAAGGAGATGAAGTTTCTATATCACCGATTTATGATTCTTCTGGAAGCGAAAAGTTAGGAGGCGTGACAGATTCTGCAACAATAAGCGGAACCCCACCTGGTTCTGGAGGAATAGGAAATCCAGGGACAGGATTTTGTGGTGACTCAGCAATTCAAAATCCAAATAGTCAGGGAATTAATGAATTATGTGATTTAAACAACTTAGGGGGTCAGACATGTAGTGGTTTAGGATTTACCGGAGGAGGAACTCCGAGTTGTCTTCCTGACTGCACTGGATTTGATACAAGTCAATGTATGGGGGCAACTCCACCTTCCTGTAATGGAACATGGGCTCCACCAGAAGACCCCAATGTTAAGTGTGACGGAACTCCTCTTCCACATGGCTGTACTGCAACTTGTAGTTGTGAGACAGGATTCAATTCTTCTGGAACTGGAGGGTGTAACTTAAATCCACCGATAAATATAGGAATTATAAATTCTGTCTGGAATAATATATTTTTAGATAGTAATAATCTCCCAAAGAACAGTTCTATAACTAATTATATCGGAGATTATTCAAACTTTAGCAATTCACCAGAAACTAAGTGTTTCCTCATAACTTTTGCAGCCTTTGTGGCAAACAACAATATTAGCTACCTGAGACTTGATGATTCTTTTGGCCTCCCAAATATAAGTAGCAATCAAGGATTTTCTGTCTGGGGAGCTCCAAACTGCGGACAATAGATACAACAGATTTAAATATATTCTGTCTTTATTATTATAAATTAGTTACCCTACAAAATGGCTTATGAAAAATATATAAAAAAAGACGGGAAGCTATATGGACCATATATATACCACAGTAGGAGAATTGATGGAAAAGTTATTTCTGAATATCACAGCAAGAAAAAAATAAATTATGAAAAATTGTTATGGATAATTCCTATTTTTCTCTTAATAATTTTCGGAGCTTATCTCATTGAGAATAAAAATAATAAACTGACAGGTTATTCTGTCCTTAATTTAAATGCAAATTACAAAGAAGGCCAAGCTCTTGATGGTAAGATAAAACTTTCTCTGAAGGAAGGAGAACTG
>JBGPHA010000021.1:0-8780 GCA_041484115.1 Candidatus Nanoarchaeia archaeon
ATGTGGGTCTCGCCTGTTACCTGATTTAACAGGTCATCTCACGACACAGGCTGACGTCGGCCATGCAACTCCTCTCAGCGTGTCAGGTAAGCCCTTCAGACTGACCTTCATTCTGCTGTCGATCCTGGTGAGGTTCACGGTGTAGAATCTAATTGAACCGCACGCGTCACCCGTTGTAGTGTCTCCCCGCCAATTCCTTTAAGTTTCGGCCTTGCGACTATACTTCCCAGGTAGTACACTCTTCGCCTTCGCTACAGCACCAATACCTCTCGAGGAGGTACTAATGTTTAGTGTACAGTGTTTACTGCTAGGACTACACGGGTATCTAATCCGTTTTGCGCCCCTAGCCTTCATCCCTTACAGTCAGAACCGTCCTCGCAGGATGCCTTCGCTGTTGTGAGTCTGTCCGAGATTAATGCATTTTACCGCTACTTCGAACATACTTCCTGCGTCTGCCGGTCTCTAGCCTAGCAGTACTCCTTGCGCGCCTTATCTTCAAGAGATAAGATTTCACAAGGAACTTACCAGGCAAGCTACGGATGTTTTAGACCCAATAAAGATGGCTGCGACTTGGACCGCGAGTATTACCGCGGCGGCTGGCACTCGTCTTACCCAGTCCTTATTCGCCAAACTTTTTACATTTGGCAAAAGCTTCTCAAGTGAGAAGCACTCTGGTTCAAACTGTCACGCTTTCGCGCATTGCAGATGATTCCTAACTGCTGCACCCCGTAGGGCTGGGAATAGTGTCTCAGATTCCCTCTCAGGGCCTCTCCGCTAAGAGCCCTTACGGATCACAGGCTTGGTGGGCTTTTACCCCGCCAACTACCTAATCCGCCGCAGCCCCATCCTTAGGCACAAGTTTGAGAGACAAATCTTTCCAGGGTATGTCTCCTATCAAGGTTTAGCCTCAGTTTCCCGAGGTTATCCTTGACCTAAGTGTAGGTTAGCTACGTGTTACTGAGCAGTTCGCTTTCCCTCTAACTCTTGCGAATCAAAGGAAATAACTTGCATGTCTAAGTGCAAACCAGAGAGCCGCAGCCGCCAGCAGGATCAACTGGATTTAACAATTTAATTTATGATGATTAATTTGCGCATTTTCCTTCGTAAGATGGAAAACACTTCACACATTCTCCTACTTTTGGCTTTGACCAATTTCTGTTTTTAGATCGTAAACGATTACTTAAAGAATTACAACTAAGTGATTGCTTCTACATACTTCATACCTTAATGCAAGTATTTCCCGTCCCTAAAACGAGACGGTGCGAAAAAACAAAAGTTTTTTCGCGTGTGTATAGTATGCACATTTTTAAGGCACTCATCTTAGTTAACAAGAAAATAGATTTTCGAAGATTTATAAATGTTTCGAGGGAAAAATGAATTATAATTAAAATGGACTTCTTAATTCTAATTTCTTGGACAAAACAATTCTAGAAATATTATATTGTTCTGATTCTCTTTCGTTCAATTTCTCTTTGACTTTATATCCAGAGACAACTCTCTCTAAGTCCTCTATTGATAATCCTTCATATAATCTTTCCATTCTTTTTCTCTCATCGTTTAAACGATGGGCTAACATACCAGGCATATTTTGCCCATCAAAAGTTTCTATAGGAATATAGCTATCTCTCCAACACATTTCACGAAAAGATATATCAATTATTTAAACATTTTTATACCTTAAAACTTTCTTACATTATGCCTCTTTCCCAATATAAAAAGAAAAGAAAATTCTCTGAAACACCTGAACCAGAAGGAAAAATAAATTCATCAGGAAAAAAACTAATTTTCGTAATTCACAAACATCAGGCTTCACATTTGCACTGGGATCTTCGCCTTGAAATGGAAGGGGTCTTGGCTTCTTGGGCTGTTCCTAAAGAACCTCCGACAGAAAAAGGAATTAAACGTCTTGCAGTTCATGTCGAAGACCATCCTCTCGAATATGCAAAATTCAAAGGAGTTATTCCTAAAGGAAATTACGGAGCAGGAAAAGTTGAAATCTGGGACAATGGAACTTATGAACTAAAAAATAAAGACGGCAAGAAAATTGAATTTGTTCTTAATGGAAAAAAACTTCAGGGAAATTTTATTTTAATAAAAACAGGTTATGTGAAAAACGGCTGGCTGTGGTTTAAAATTTAGTTACTAAATATTGATATATGTTACCCGCCTTGATTCAATGACTAATATCAGAAGCTCTTCCTACTTGCTCTTCAATAATTTTTCTTGTCTCTTTAATTGGAGTCCCTTCAATATAAGTTCCACCATTATCTACAATCATTCTTTTGTTTACAAGGCCATCATAACCCCTTTCTTTTAATAAAATCCTAACTCTTTTAGTTACTTCTTCATGTACCAAATCATATCTTGGAGAAGCAAATTCCAATCCCGCAATACGATAATTTTTCATCTCATTAAGACGATTATCAGTAGCATTTAATTCTTCCAAAGATCCATTATATAATACTATATCTTCTAGTTTTTCTTCTGTCATATTTTTCCTAGAAATCAGCTATTTTTAAATATTTCTATTTTGTTACCTTTTTTAAGTAATACTCAAACCCCAAATTCCGCCTTAGGCTCTACAGCTATTCTTTCTTTTCTTCCAGATTCTTCCAACTCTCCTGTCCACCATTCTAAATCAGGAATATTTGTCTGAATCCCACGGGCCTTGCAGTAAGCTCTCGCTAAAATATAAAAAATAACTCCCAAACTTTTAGGGCTTTTGTTATTCCCTATTATTATCTGATCTGCTCCCTGGGTGAAATTATTAGTGTCACATATCATGAGAACTTTCTTACGAACTTTCAAAGTGTCATTTAGTGCATTTTTATCAACCCATTGGTCTGTAATTATCGTGAGTTCATTTTCAAAAAAATCAGGAAGCTGTTTGTTTGTTAGTATTCCTGCAGGATATTTTTTTGTAAAAGTCTTTATACCTGTGATTTGAGAAAATTTTTCAGCTGCCTTCCATCCTGCCTGCCTTTTGCAAACTAGAATCACATCTTCCGGAGAAAACTTTCCTAAGTATTCAACGCCATCTTTTAATTTTTCATCTATAGTATCTGTATTAAAAATTGCAAGACCATCTGCTCTCCTTCTGTAAACGAAAGGTCTCATGTTTGGAGTTACAACCCTTGTTCCTAAGTAGATTCCAGCCTTGACATATTCTTCAAGGGGGACGAGCATCTCTGTTCTTTTTTTGAGTTTTACTTTCTCCTTTAACTCTTCTGTGCTTATCCCTCCTGCAGAAATTTTCTCTTTGAGTTTTTTTGCTTTTTCTAGAAGTTTTTTCTTTTTCTCTTCTAGATCAATGACTTTTTCCTCTGAAGATTCTAATTCAGCTTCCTCTTCCGACTCTTTTTTCTTTTTCCCTCCGACTCTTTTTTCTTTTTCCTTTGTATCTTCAATAACATCTACCATTAGAAAACAGAGAAGAATGTGTTTAAAAAGGTTTTCTATTAAAAGAGTGAGAAAAGTTTATAAATGAAAATAATTTTTCTCCGTCTCATGACTTTTAAAGAATCAGATCCTATGGGAGGACTAACGAGAAAAATAGTTGAAACTGTTCTTTCATTTAGAGATGATGGCTTGGATATGATAAAGACAGATCGCCCTGAAACACACGAAATATACATTGATCGTACAAAAATGATGACTTTAAGCGAGAAAGAAAGGACAATCAAGCTGGAAGAACCTTATATGTTTCTTCCTGAAAGTCTTAGAAACCTTGTCGATGATCTAAAAGGAATAGGATACAGATCAGAATAATTATTATCCTAAACTCATCTCAATCTCAATCAGTCTTTTTATCTTTACTTCCCTTTCTTTTCCAGTTATTCCGGATTTGAAGAAATCAGCTTGAAATCCAAAAGCCAAATCAGCAAGAATACTTTCCATTGTTTCCCCGCTTCTATGAGAAAAAATAATCTTTATGTCATGTTTTTTTGCAGTCTCACATATGTCTTTGACTTCAAGAAGAGAACCGTTTTGATTTGGTTTGACAATTATCGCATTGATGCTTTTTATTTCCATAGTCTTTTTTAGTTTGTTAAGACTTGTTACTGTCAAATCATCTCCGACAATTAAAGTATCTGGAAATTTTTTTAGAAGCTTTGAGAAACTGTTGAAATCATCCTCTTCAAATGGATCTTCAACATAAAAAAGAGAAAAATTTTTTATAAGATTGGATATATATGAAATCTGCTCTTCAGAATCTCTGCTTAAAACAGGATTCTGGTAATGATATTTTTTTCTTTTGTGAAAGCTCGAGGCTGCTATATCAATTCCTATATCAACTCCTTTATTTTTTAAAATATCAAGAACCTCTTTTTCATTAAGAGATGTCTGCCATGCGTCCTCATCATTTTTTTTGCCTTCGAATTTTTCATCTATTTTTTTAAGAAGATATGCAACCTCTTTTTTTATTTCTTTGTTTATATCATAAGCCTCTTTCACACTTTTTGCTTTGGGAATAAGAAGAAATTCCTGGAAATCAGGTTTTTTCCCTTGAGAATGTTTTCCTCCACCAATGCAGTTTCCCAAAAGCCTGGGAAATTTTTTTGCATTAGGACTTATCAATTGCCACACCTGTTTTCTTTGTTCTTTTGCAAGAGCTTTAAGGACGGCTGACTCCAGTGCAAAAAGAGTATTTGCCCCGACATGCCTGTCAACGATGTCTTCAATTCTGTGTAAATCTTCGAATTTTTCTATCTCGTCTTTGGAAAAATATGTGCTAAACTGTTTGAGAGTTTTTATATCTCCTTGTAAATCTTTTTTGTATGGTTTCTGCTCATATTTTCCTTTTGATTTTCCATTTGGTGCACTCGCGGAAAAATCTCCAACATTAGTTTTTATAGAAACAAAAATTGTTTTCTCTCTCCGAGAATCAAAAATAGATTTCGCAGAAACACCACTTATTAAGACCATAAATGAAAAAGCGAAAATTAGTTTATATATTTTTTTAAAAAATTATTGAATTAATCAGAATTATTCTTCTCCGCCTTCTTCCCCGGCAAGTTCTTCTTCCTGTTCTTCCTCAGGATTTACAAGACCCATAATCTCCCCTTCCTTTGCAATCTCTCCTTCTTCTGCAGCTTCTTTTTCCTCAATTTTTTCATCACTTATCTTCTGTTCTTTTGGCCTTCTGAGAGCATCTTCTTTTTTTCCAGGGAAAGGTTTTTTTACAGAAATTGGCAGAACACCGGATTCAAATTCAATCTCAGCTATCTTTAGTGCATCATATTTTACTCTTTCAAGATCTTCTTTGCTTAATTTTATCAGCAATGGAGCATTCATGGCTATCTGCAGAGCTCTTGCTCCCAGAATCCTTGCAACTTCATATTTGCTGAATTTTTCTTTTTGTTCTTGCATTTTATTTATTTTAGTGCATTTTCTATGCTTGAAAAAACTTTCTTTCTGACTTTTTCTGTGATATCTATTATATTTTCGAATTCTTCAATATCTATTTCTCTTGCTTCCCCTTTTTGTATAGAGGAAATTATTCCTTCAGGAGTTGCTCCTATGCTCACTCTTGCTTCTGAAATATCTTCTTCTTCAAGGGTTGGATCAACGATCCAGGAGTTTCCTATTTTATGTGCAGTTATCGTTATAGGAGGATCTTTCTGTAAAGGTATTTTTTTATCAGTGAGTTCCCCATAAATAACTTTTCCTGTTTCTTCGTCGTATTTTGGTATCCTGGCTGTTTTTAATGCTGCTATTGCTCCTATTTCGGCAGCATCTATGAGATTTCCATCATCATTAAGAGAATATATATCTATGAAAACATTCCATACTTTTTCTCCTTCTTTTATGCAGAGTTTTTCCATCTGTATGAATTTGCTTTCTCTTATAGCCCTGTCTGCCAGTCTTCCTATCTCTATTGCAGGGAATTTTGGAGGCCCACTCTCGAATCTTTCAGAGCTCAAAGGAAGAAGCTCAGCTGTCACCATTAAATTTCCCCTATCTGGAGAATCAGGATAAGGCTCCATTACGTCCATTTTAACACCAACTATGACTTCTGTTTTTCCTATCTTAACCCTAGCAGAACCCTCTGCCTTTTTTGAGACATCTGTTTCTATCTCAATTTTTCTGAAATCCCAAGGCTCTCTGCCATCGAATCTCTTTCCTCTATCCAAATACTGGCTTATTCTTTCCCCTGTTATCTTTGGTGTTTCCATTTTAAAATTTTATAGACTCCTTTAATGCTTTTTTCTGAACCTCATAAACTTCTTTGTTTGCTTTTCTTGCAAGTTTCAAAACTTCTTTCATTTCTTTGCTTGTGATTTTACCATCTAACTGAAGATGAGTTATTTTTCCACTATTTGTTAGAGTTATAGGAATGTCTGTAGCCCCTTCCCCTTCTTCCCAGTCCTCTTCCTCCTTTATCAAATCTACAACAAGATTCTTGTCGAGTTTTCCTATAGAAACGCTGGAAACTAGTTCTTTCATAGGAATTCCCGCATGTGCAAGAGCAAGAGCAGCTGCATTTATTCCGGCACATCTTGTGGAAGCGTTTGCCTGTAGAATATTTATATGGACATCAACGACCATGTTTGGATATTTTTTGATCATTAATATTGGCTCCAAAGCCCACTCTGTTACCTTACTTATTTCTGTGCTTCTCCTGTTTGGACCAGGGCGGGCCCTTTCTGAAACAGAAAAACTGAGCATGCTATAGTTGCATCTCAGAGTTCCTTTTTCAGGATCTTGTGAATGCTGTGGGTGCATTTTTCTCGGTCCATAAACAGCGGCAATTGCTATAGTATCTCCAAAAGAAAACATCGCACTCCCGTCTGCATTTGGAACCACGCCAACCTTTGCCCCCATCTTTCTTATTTCATCTGACTTTCTTCCGTCAGGCCTTTTGAAAGTTTTTATTGTCATTTTATATTATTGGAGACCTATCTCCTCTGGAGTTTCTTCATCCTCCAAAATTGTTAATGAATTGAAATTCCTTCCTACTAACATTTCTTCTAATTCTGATTTTTCTGGTAAAACTACTTCATTTTTAAAAGTATATACTGCTTCTCCTATTCCTAGAGTAACTGAATAACTGCTATTCACAAATGTTGGGTCAAGTCCCCTATCTCTGAGAGCACTATATACACCCTCAATTAATCTGCTTTTTCTTAGGTCTCTAGAAAAACCAACAATAATTTTTTTCATTTTATTTTTCCTTCTCTTAGAACTTTCACAGAGCTAAAACCCGCTACTTTTAACATTTCTTCTAATTCTGATTTTTTTGGAAGTTTTACATCATCTTTAAAATGGTATCTATAACCGATAATTACACCAAATCTTAAATGATTGCTATATCCTGTTGAATTAAGTCCATTGCTTCTTAAAATATCAGCAGCTCTCATTACATTCTTGGTTACGTCTTTTTTAGGGTAATCAATTATAACCATCATTTTAATCTTTTCCTCCGGATTTTTTTTCTCTTTCAAACCATTTCTGGACTTCTTCTGTCAAACCAGAAGTGAAAGATTTTTCTGTAACAAACATTATGGCCCTTTTCACGAAAAGCTCATCCTCTATTTTATCTCCCTTGATCCAGATTAACCCGTTCTGGCCTACAGTTACTTCGCATCCTGTTTCATTTTTGATTATATTTATCATGCTTCCTTCTTTGCCAATCACCCTAGGAACTTTATTGGAATTTATCTTTATTATCATCCCATCTTCTATCTTTCCCAATCCTCTCGATTTTATCGTCAAATCTATACCTTTTCCATTGACTCCAAAAATTTTAGCGACAAGAAGATCTCCTATATCAAAGACTTCGCTCATTCCTTCCTTATTCACGTATCTTGGAACTTCAGATAAAGACAAAAAAGCCCCTATTGGAGAATCAATGTCCACAACCCATCCATTGAAAGTTATATTCTCAATTTTTCCTATAACCACATTCCCTCTTCTTGGCTGGTAAACTCCAGATAACGCAATTACCTTGACAAGTCTACTGGATTCTTCTGCAAGCCCATACCTGATTGATACTATTTCTTCACCTTTCTTTTCTGTCCCTTCTCCAGGAAGATATTCTTCTCCTGAAATAATGACCTCGCCCGGAATTACAACCTTACGCTCCATTTTATTTTTCCTTCAGCTCTTCTGTAACTGCACTTCCATGCGTTACTGAATTTAATTTATCATAAAAATCCATTACCAATCCAGAAGGAATATTTACTGTAACTTCTAGATCTCCGTTAGATAGCCAGTTCTCATTTTCTTTATACTGACCGAAAATTCCATAAACTCTTCCTGTATAAATTGCAGGAACCAAAATCTTTATTCTTTTTGTTTTTAACCTTATTGGAAGAATATGGCTTATTTTTTCAACAATCTCCCCCATCTGAGATTCTATAGGAACATTTTTTATATTCACATGCGCCTGCTCCAACGCATTTTTTATTCTATCTGGTGTATGTGGGTTTCCTGTTTTAGGATCAGAAGAATTAACAACCAGGAAATCAATCACTTGTTTTATTTTCTTTTCCCTATCCTCATCCCTGTGTTCCTGATTAAGAACAATCTCCCCGCTTTTCACGATTTTTGAAGCGACAGCGGCAATGTCCGATGTTCCAAAAGCTTCTTTCATATCTTTTTCAGATGCATGAAGCCCCCTTTTTGAATCACTAAAAACAGTGTCCGCTTCTAGAAAGTCCATAGCTGAAGAAGGATCCTTCTTGAATTTTAATGCCTTGTCTACATCAACGATAATTTCGAAATGTTTTCCTGCCTGTTTTATTCTCGCTGTTGTTTGAGTCATTTTAAATTTTCTC
>JBGPHA010000022.1:0-8494 GCA_041484115.1 Candidatus Nanoarchaeia archaeon
ATAAGTTCCATTATTCAAAGTAGTTAATTGAGCAAAAGTATTGTTGGTTGCTAAAGCATATAGGGAAGAAAAATTTGAGTAATTTCCTCCGAAAGTATCTGAACCGTTTCCTGTATTGAAATAAGAACCATTGTTCAGTACAGAAGCAACTACATAAGTTCCATTATTCAAAGTAGTTAATTGAGCAAAAGTATTGTTGGTTGCTAAAGCATATAGGGAAGAAAAATTTGAGTAATTTCCTCCGAAAGTATCTGAACCATTGGTTGCTACATTGAAATAAGAACCATTGTTCAGTACAGAAGCAACTACATAAGTTCCATTATTTAATGCAGATTGAGTGATGTATGTCCCATTATTCAAAGCAGAACTGAATACAACTGTTCCATTTCCTATTCCCAACCAGCTTGCTAATGTTCCATTGTAAGCTTTTGGTTCAGATACAGGAGCGAAAGTATTATTTGTTGAAAGAAGATATGATGTTGAAAGATTCTGGTTATTGTATGCAAATACATCTTTTGTTGCATTAATAGTTACAATCAACAAATTACGATATCTATTCGTGCTGTTTCCTATGTCAAATTGGTTGTCAAAAATAGGTGTAAAAGAGCCGTTAGTGTTTAAATTTGTAACATTCAAGGCACTTATATTCACAAAATATCCTGTCTGGGCAAAGATGTTTCCTCCTGAAATAGAAACTCCATTATTCTGCCAACCACCATTAAAATCAAAGCTTCCAAAAACGCTAGTATTTAAGGGCATAAAAAAGTTGGAATTAAGGCCATTCAAAGTGCTAGAATTAACATTTGTCAATCCGGAACCATTACCACGAAAAATACCTGAAATATTGATATCTCCGCTGGCATTAATATCCTGCACAAAAAGGGTTGTTATCCTGTTTACCAGATTTCCTAAAAAACTGAAAAATCCTGAACTGGCACTGATATTAAAGTTTCCCAAAGTTAAGTTTGAATTTATATTAACTTCACTAAGGTTAACCTGTGTTGCCCTGAAAGAATAAGGAACCCTTCCTAGCTGCGAAACATCCTTTAAAGTTCCATCCCTATAATAACAAAGATAATATTGTTTGTCAAAACTCAGGTTGCTTAAATTCCCCCCTCCAGAACCGACTGTGGGAAGATAAATTGAAACTATTCCTCTTGTGTCTGTAGTCTGACTGGTAGAATGATTATAAACTATTGGTCCAAGACAGCTTGGATCTGAATTTTCTGTAATGTTAAATGCAAAGGAAAAAGTTCCTGACTGAATCGTTCCATTTGGAAATGTTGTTTGAACATTGACATGAAATGTGTCATTTATTGCAACAGCAGAAACAATGTTTGAAAATAATATTAGAGATGAAAAAAGAATTAAACCAAATAAAAAATTCTTTATTTTTGAAGATTTAGCCCTATTTTTCTTTTTGTTTTTCGGTTTTTTTGGATATCGTTTAAATTCAATCTTTTTCTTACTAACAGAAAGATACCATACGCTACCTGACATATAAAAATTTAGACTAATTTAATCATAAAGGTTAGGAACCATTTAGGGCCTGAAACCCTATCTTTTAGGGCCTGTTCCCATTTTTCAGTTACCTTACCTTTTTTCTGTTGTAAGTAAAAAACATATTTTGTTTTACCGACGATAAAAAATCTTTTTCTGTGGTGTAAGTAAACTTTATAAAAGACAAAATCCTTGATTATTAAGAAAAAAGAGGAAAATGAAGCAGCCAATAAAGGTATATCTGGATTCTGAAACACAAAAAACGCTTTTAAAAAAGGCTAATGATACAGGATTTTATGGAAGGGGTGCTCTAACCAAGTTCATTGAAAAAATAGCTACAGAAGATATTTGTTTTCTGGATGATAATTTACGAAAGATGCTCAAGGCTTTGTTCCCTAGAAAATAATAGCTAATGAGCCCGCTCGGATTTGAACCGAGGACCCCTGCCTCTCTTAGAACAAATCTAAAAGATCCGGATTCTAATGAATCAGTTTCATATAAGAGCAGTGCTCTAACCAGACTGAGCTACGGGCTCACTAATAACCTTTTTGTTTTTGGTATATTTAAGTTTTGCTTTAGTTGAATTGGTAAGCTTTAAAAATAAAATTCTCTCACTCCTTACAGAAGCCCCGATAGTTCAGTGGCCAAGAATGCGGCCCTTTCACGGCCGTGACCCGAGTTCGAATCTCGGTCGGGGCGTTCTTATTACTTTTAAGTTGATGCATCCCCACAAAATTTATAAAGTATTTATTTCCAAAAAGAAGATGATAAACTTAGAAAGATTAAAAGTCAACTTAAACTTAGAAGGATTAAAGGTAAACTCATCTTATCTTCTTAGAAGAGTTGCTATTGCCACAAGACCTAAACCAGAAAATCCAACGAATTGGGATATTAATTCTATCGAAAGAGTTAGACATTTAAGCGCAAAACGTGCTGCTAGAGAACAAGAAGATGAGATGAAAATATATGCTCTAAAAAGGGCTAGACAAAAAGGACTTGAAGCTGTCAGTTATGAAGTATTCAGATGCACTTTAGAGGAAGAAGAAAGTCAGATTCCCCCTAGTTCAGAATTATATGAAATGGCCAAACAGATGGAAGGGTTTTTTTATACTGGTCAACAGATTCTTAATTGCAGTGATTTAGACCAAATAGAAGGAGCTAATGAAAACTTTTAATAATTTTATTTAGATTTAATTTCTTTTTTCTTAGGTTGTTCTGAGCTTGTTTTTTCTGTTTTTGGCTTGTTTTCTTTTTCAGAAACTAAATCCTGAGGATTAATCATACTGACGCCTCCCATAAGGTTTCCTGGAGCACCACCCACTGGCATGTTTGGGGCATTTCCTGTAAATTTTATCAAGTCAAAAAGAGATTTCTTTTCCATGAAAAGAACACTGGCACTCGCATCTTCTACATGTGCTTGAACTAAGCCAAGTCCTTTCAGGAATCCTGTGCAATTCCATACAGCCCTTCCATCTGTAACATTCAGGAAAGCCAAAATCTTCTCTATCTCATAAGTCATATCCCTGTTATGCATCTCATCCATCAAAGTCGACTTCATCTCATCGATGTCCATTTTAATGTTTTCATTCAATGGCTTTGGTATAAATTTCTTATTAGTTATCATTTGCATCTTTTTACTGGTATTTTTTTCAATCTTTTTGTCAACCTTAAAGCTAACAATAGTTTTCTTCGCTGGAGAATAAAAATCAACCTGGGTCTCGTTATTTCCCTCATCAAAATCTCTTAAAAAGAACACAGAACATAGGTATGCTTTGGGATCCTCCTTCATTAGTTGCTTGAATAGCTCAGATTTCTTCACTTTTTCTATGTAATGGGATGGTTTCATTTTATCTACTTCTTTTCATGTATTTCTTTATTTAAAGACTTTGCGAATTCTTCCAGTTTTATTGTTTTTATTCTGTTGTCTCCCTTTACCCTAACAGCCATCGTCGATTCTTTTTCTTCTTTATCACCTATGACAATTATGTATGGTATTCTCATGAGCTCTGCATCCTTTACTTTTGTAGGAATAGGAATTGCCCGGAAATCAGCATCCATCCTTATTTCAGGAACTTCTTGACCAAGTTTTTCAACTATTTTCCTTGCATAAGCCTCGTTTCTATCTGTAAAACTTAAAACCCTAACTTGAATAGGTGCAAGCCAGACAGGAAGCCTGCCTTTCGTATGTTCCAAAAGAATTCCTATGAATCTTTCCAATGTTCCAAATACAGCTCTGTGAATCACGAGAGGAGTTTTCTCTTTGTTGTCTTTGTCTGTATAATTAAGTTCGAATCTCTGTGGCATCTGCATGTCTAGTTGGATTGTCATTGCCTGCCAACTTCTTCCGAGAGAGTCTTTTATATGGAAATCAATCTTTGGACCATAAAAAGCTCCTTCTCCTTTCTTTATCTGATATTTAATTTTAGATTTTTTCAAAGCAGATTCGAGAGATTTTTCAGCTAAATCCCATTCCGATTTCTGTCCCATAAAACCCTCTGGTCTTGTAGAAAGCTCTACAGAATAAGGAAAATCAAAAATTTCTTCATAAACAATCTTGAACATTTTAAAAAGATTTTGAACTTCTGACTCAATCTGCTCTTTAGTGCAAAAGATATGTGCATCATCCATTGAAAGCCTAACAACTCTGAATAAACCTGCAAGAACTCCTGAAAGCTCTTTTCTATGTACAATACCAAGTTCAGCAAGCCTTAATGGAAGTTCTTTGTAACTCCTAGGTCGTGTTCTGTAAATGAGCATTGCTGCAGGACAATTCATTGGTTTCACAGCAGCATCTTTATTCTCATATTCTGTCATAAACATATTTTTCCTGTAATGCTCCCAATGCCCAGAGACTTTCCAGAGCTTGTTGCTTAAAATCTGCGGAGTTGATATTTCTTGATACTCAAAATCCTTCCAAAGTTTTCTCATCAAGGCTATGAGTTCATTATAAATGATAAGCCCATTAGGGTGCCAGAAAACAGAACCAGGGGCAACTTCATTAAATGAGAAAAGATCCATCTCTTGCCCAAGAATTCTGTGGTCATAAGGCTTTAATTTGCTTCTGTCCAGAATATTTTTCCCCATGCTTCTTAAAAGATTTTTATAGTCAATATCGTCTTCTTTTTCGCCTGTTCTTGTTCCTGTTCTTATTTCCCTACTCAACTCAGAAAGAGGATGTCCTTTCACTTTGAGTTCAAATTCTTTATAATATCCAAAAGGTGCCCTTATAATTTTGAAATCTTTCTTGAGAAGTTTCTCAGCTTCTTTAAGGATTTCCTCTGCAACATCAGGAGTAGCAAGATTATTTGAAAGATGGGCATAAGGATAAAGAACAACATTTTTAGTTTTTACTTGTGCTGCAATATCTTTTATGTTTTTCACAAGCTCATTCACGCTTTCACTTATAGAGTCTCCTTTCTCAATAGCTGTTAAAACCACGAGAGATTCTCCAACTTCATGGCCTTTTTTTTCAACATCAGAAAGTTCTGCAATATTTTTAAGGGCTTTTTTGAGTGGTTTAAAATTAATATAATCAACATGAAGTGTCAATATTTTCATATGGATTAAAAAGAAACCAAGTTTTTAAAATTAATCAAAATGGGGCATCATCCTGTTCTGCTTCCTCCATAATAGGAACTTCTTCTGAAATTATTTTTTCCCCCAGTTCTCTTCCCATCTCTATTTCATAATTATTCTGAAATTCTTTAACCCATTCTCCATATCTTTTATCAAAAATTCTTACTACTGGAAATGGTTTTAGTCTTCTTCTGTTAACAGTGATATTTCCAGGATAAAATCGCTTCTTTATTTCAAACCTTTCAGAATCAAACCCTAAAATTTCTAGAGTTTGTTCTGGATTTGTAAGGAAGCTATTCAGAGTATGTGGATTTATGCACAAACAATCAGGATAAGTTGTTCCCTCTTTTTGAATATGCTTTCTTGAAATTTTTCTTTTTCCTACTACAGGTATTTCATCCATTTTAAGTACGATAGGAAAAGGGAGTATGACAGAGTAAAGGGTTTGATTCAATAATTCCTTAAGAACTTCATCTTCTGTTCTTTCTTGCTTCTCTATCTCAAAAAGAGCGTGCCTGTAAAAAGAGAATAGATATATTGATTGTGGGTTGGAGTGCTGAAGATATTTATATCCTTCAAGTTGTCTGCTCATAATCTTAGATTCTTTGTCATAATGACTGCTCTTTGACTCCCACTCTAAATTTTTTTCTTTATCAATAATGTCTGGCTTTATGCTTCTATCAGAAATATCTCCATTTAAAAAATCAATATCAAACTTTCTGTCATTAAGTTTACCTCCAAATAAGGCCCTATTTACTCCTTCATAAAATCCCCCCATTAAAGTTTTTCTTCTGGATGGAGAAGGATAAAACCCTTTAAGAGAAGTCTGAATCGGCAACCGAACCCTCTTATAAACTGGTTCTAAAATAGAAGTGTAAGAGGGAGTAACACTTTCTATTATTTCCACCAGTTTTTCTAACCTCATAAAAAGGCAGTAGAAAAAGATATTTATAAGAATTTATGAACTTGACTCTTTGCCTTTTCTCTATTTTTTCTGTGTTCTTCCAAGAATGAGTTAATTTTTTTTATTAGATACTCTTTCAAATCAGAAGTAAGAAGTTTTCCGCTCCTGTAATCTGCTTCAATCCTCTTTAGTTTTTCATCATCTGGTTCAAAAAACATTTTCAGATATTGGAAACTTATATCTTTATCTGGATTCCCACCTTTCTCTCTATGCTCTACAATAGTATCTCTTCCTCCTGAAAAAGCATATTTTCTTATTTTCTGTTCCACTTCTTTTGGGGAATCTGTCATTGAAATAAGGGAATTTTCATCACTAGAAGACATTTTTCCATCTCCTTTTAATCCAGGTAAAAACAAATGATAAGTAGATGCTATAGGAATAAATTTTTGGTCTTTATCCCTACCAGCCATATCTCTAGCAATTCTTATGTGCGGATCCTGATCAATCCCAACAGGAATAAATGTTGGAATCGGTCCTTCAAATTCAGGGAGCTGTGGATGATACATGTCTGCAGCCTGAAGAAGAGAAGAATTCATTTTTCCAGGATTTATTTCTCCGTAAACAGATCTGAATTCATTAAAAGTTATATATCTGGAGAAGTTGGAAGCAAGTCTGTAATATGCATTTGATTTTTTAGAGCTAGAAGAACGATCACTCTGAAAGTAGATATCGCATTTATTCAGATCAAGTCCAAGAGAAGCATAATTAAGTAAATACTGGTCAACTGCTATTTTTTTTAATTCTTCGAGATTTTTCTGTCTTGAATTGTAAGCCTCCAAATCTGCAACAGCGATATAAATCTTAGCCCCTAATTTCTGGTAAAAAACCATTTGCATTGCAAGAATCATATGTCCGAAATGAAATTTTCCAGAAGGCATGAGCCCTGTCATCATAACGAAGGGTTTCTTATTTCTTATACAGTCAAGAATTTTCTCAAAATCTCTATGCGCAAAAACAACTTTTCTTCTGAACAGAATATTTTTTAGAAAAATTTCAGGCAGTTTTCCAATCGGTTTTATTCCAAACTCTTTTATTAGTCTATCGTAGTCAAGATTTCCGGAAATTTCCCAAGGGGTCACCATCATTTTCTCCATTTTTCATTAAGGCGGCCTTATTTTTTAAATATATCTAACATAACAGATAATTTTCATATAAATTTATAAATAAGTTCCCCTTGGATTTTATATGGAAACAAAAAGGGGAATTTATTCAATTATTTTGCTAATTTTCCTGATGTTCTTTATCATCCCTTTGGCTTCTGCAACAATCACAATAAACACGCAGCCAAATTCTGTTTATAATCTTGGAGACATAATAACAATTCCTGTAACAATTAGTTCATCAACAGTTATAACAGGAAGTTTTCAGATGAACTTGCTATGTGGAAGTAATGGAATAAATTTCTATAAAAGTGGTGTGAATCTTGCTTCCGGAGAAACAAAAAATATTGAATCTTCTTTAATTCTTTCAAAGGCAATTATTGAAGAGCTTAAAGGAACATGCAAAGTGGAGGCTTTCTTAGGAACAGATCTTAAGTTCACTAACGATTTTCAAATCTCTGATTTAATAAAAGTTCAAGGTAACATATCAAAAACAGATTTTAATCCAGATGAGAGTATCTTAGTTACCGGTAATGCTCTCAAAGAAAATGGGAATCCTGTAAATGGATATTTAGAGTTGAGTATTCTAGATGGAAATTTTCCTGTTTTAACTGAGAAAGGAAAAGTGAATAATGGTCTTTTCTCGATAAATACAACAATTCCAAAAGATATGAAAGCAGGAAACTATCTTCTTAGGGTAAGGGTATATGAGCAAGATTTGTCTGGAGGTATGACTAATGCTGGTTCCATGGATCAAAATATATACATAAAACAGGTTCCAACTAGCTTGGGAGTTATTTTTGAAACTCCTAACGTGGAACCAGGAACAAGCGCGAAAGTCAAGGCTGTTCTCTATGATCAAACAGGCGTTAAAATAGATTCTATAGTTTTTTTGACAATAAAAGACAGCAAAGACAAAATATTAAGCCAACAGGAAAAACCGACAGATGAATTTCTTGAATTTCCGATAGCATACAATGAAGTGCCTTCTTCTTTTAAAGTCGTTGCTGTTTCAAATAAGCTGACTTCTGAATCTAATTTTAGTATTCTTGAAAAAGAGAATGTAACTATCGAGATTATTAACAAAACAGTTCTCATAACAAACACAGGAAATGTTCCTTACAATAAAACAGTTATTGTAAAGATAGGAGATCACCCCTTTCCTTTAGATGTGTATCTAAAAGTTGACCAAAAGCAGAGTTGGCTTCTAACTGCACCTGATGGAGAATACCCTATTGAAATAAATTCTGGTGGAAAAGTTACAGTTACAAATGTGGCTTTGATAGGAAATAGTATAAATGTAAAAAAGGCTTCTTCAAATGTCGGAAGTCTTGTAAGATTCCCTGCCGTATGG
>JBGPHA010000023.1:0-8492 GCA_041484115.1 Candidatus Nanoarchaeia archaeon
ACAAAAAAACTCTGAGGAATATTTTTATCGGACTCGTGATAATTTCGGCTGTTACTATAATAATTATTATTCTTTTAAACTCATCAAAAAGTTTTACATATCAGGGAGTGAATTTTGATGTTGTAAAATTCTGCGATTCAGGGCCTCCATGCCTGACTTTATACAGAACTTCTCTTCCTGTGAGAACTAATGGAAATACTACTATTGTTGTCAAGCCTGCTGACAAGAATAATATTTTTAATATTTATTTCAGAAATGATCCAAGAACTCTTAATGTTAATTTTAATGGAACAGTAGCTTTTCAAAAAAATATGGTATTTAACACAAACAGTGATTTTGTATGCAATGGAAACGGAGGGATAGCTGGGGCAAATTTTATACAGCTGTACAAGCTTTTGGGGATAAATGTAATAAGTGATAAAAATGCTACCTGTGATTCTTTAGGAAGGTATATGTATGTAATGGTGCAGCCTGGAAATAAAACAAGCATAGAGCAATTTGGGCCATCTTGCTATTACATAAACATAAAAGGCTGTGAAGTGCTTCAGGGAACAGAAAAATTCATGATTCAGACATTTGTTCAAGTGAATAAGGCTCTCAATAATCAAAGTTCTTAAAGAGATTTATTTTACAGTATATCTTTGCCTATTATATTTTCTTTTACTATTAAAAAAGTATAAGACTACAAGGACCAAGCAAAGTAAAAGAATGATTCCTGTAATCCACTTTAATGCAGGACTTGCATTGCTTCCAAAGAAATAGCCAACAAGAATTAGGAAAATTGCATAAATGCCTGATCCAAGCCCTGTATAAAGAGTAAACCTAAGAAAATTCATCTTTGCAAAGCCTGCTGGCAGAGAAATCAAATGCCTGACTACTGGAACAAATCTGCTGATAAAAATTGTTATTTCTCCATGCTGTCTGAAATAATTTTCTATAATTTCCAGATGCGTTTTTTTCAGTAAGAAAAAACTTCCATATTTACCTAAGAGAAACTCAAAGCTTCTTCTTCCAATAACCATTGCTAAAAAATAAGATATCCATGAACCTACAATACTTCCAAGAATTCCCGCAAAAAAAACAAGCAGGAAACTCATCTGATGTTTTAAAACTAGAACTCCTGCAGGAATAAGAATTGCTTCAGCGGGGACAGGAAAAATAGAGCTTTCAATAGCCATTCCTATAAAGATTCCAAGATAACCAAGATTATTAATAAAGAGGATGAGAGAATTTACAAGCCCTGAAATAAAACCAAGAACCATTTTATCTCGCTCTTGCTTTCTTGTAAAGGAATTTTATGTCAGAGTAAAAAGGTATCCCTTTTACCTTGAATTTCCATACTTCATAAAACCATATTGCAACTACAAAGATGGTGCTTAGAGAATACCAGAAAATAACATGAGTTATAAAAAAAAAGTTTGAGCCAGAGACGGCCATGAAAGAAAGAAAAGTTATTCTAATAATATTCAACACCAGAAAAATTACAAAAGCCAGCAAAAGGAGTTTTAATCTCTTTTTCAAAGCTATTTCACGGGTAGAAAGGTTAAGAATCAAAAGGAGATAATAAGCAGAGCCTGCTATACAAGAAGAAATCAGTTCTATTGGGAGAAAATTTTTTATCAAGATGATTCTTCCGCTTATAAAAGAAACCTGGTAAAAAATTCCAAGAATCCATAAAACAGGATAAGCTGTAAGTGGAGTGAAGATAAGATAAAACAGCCAGAGGCTTGGGACTGCAACAATAACGAGTATGAAATATCTTAAAATTAGATCAAAAAATTCATTTTTTATCCTCATAAAAGAGAGAGTTGAAACCTATTTAAATAATTTAACCTTTATGACTAAATGAACAGAGTGAAAGAAAGAGAATTTATTTTTTCACGCTGCCAGAGTTCCTTTTGCCTACTCTTAATGCTACAATTATGATTACAATGACAAGTATTAGGATTAGTGCTCCTAATACCCAAATCCACATTGAAGCATTTGAAAAGCTAAATCCTTGGCTTTTTGAAAGGTTGACTGAAACAGGCTGTGTTGTTATTGTTTGCCCTGATTCTGAAGCTAAGTTTAAAGAGAATGTCTGGGTTCCTGAAGCATCGCTGTTTGTATTAAGAGTTACTGAAACATCCTTGGATGCTCCAGGATTAAGTATAATGGTTCTCTGATCAACAGATGCAGAAGATGCCCAGCTTTGGAAGTCTGCTGCATTTACTGTGTAAGTTTTTGTAACTGTTCCCGAATTGATTACTGTTGCTTTAACAACCAAAGGTTTTCCTGCTTCGCCTCCAGATATTACAGATCCAATAAGAGAAACTTGAGGAGTGCAGCCTCCTGAAACAGTTATAGGCATAAGAAATTCTGAGTTGTGATCGTTAGTGCTTTCCTGGAATGTATTTCCATTTTCATCAAGAACATTCAATTTTATACCATAGGTTTTTTCATCTGTAGATTTAGGAACTGAGAATGAAAATGAAAATTGTTTATTATCAAATGCGTTTATATCTCCAGCAATCACATTCTTACTCAGCTGAAGAGAATTGTCTGAACCAATTATGTCTACAGAGACTGAATTCTGATCATTGTTACCTATATTCCAAAGCTCTCCTGTAATCTGGACATTTTGTCCGCACTGTGCCGTTGCTGGAACATTAATTTTTCTGAATGTAACAAAATCGCTTTCTATTGATATCCCTGCACTTTGGGCTTTGTATGCACAGGTTGGATTAGAGGTAGCATTACTAATTTCTCCACTCGCTATTGCATAAAACTGATAATGGTTTCCATTTGTTAAATCTGAAAGATCAACATCCATATTGTTGTCAATTGAAAATGATTGAAACATTGTTTTTGTTTTTCCATTTGAAAGGTCAATATTCTTCAATTCACTAGGGACAACTACCCAATGCATTTTTTGTGTATCCCATATACCCCAGTCAACTTCAATGTTGCTGACATCCTGTGTTCCAAGATTTTTTACATCTACTTTTGTGTTTATATTCTCAAATGGAAACCATGTATTGTCATCCCCAAAGGTTGTATTTGAAGTATCCTTAAGGCCATTATTTGTAAAGTCAATTGCATTTATCTTTAATTGTCCTGAATTTCCTGTTCCAAGACATGATGCAACTTCTGGTGGAACATCTGAGATTACTGGTACAGAAAAGGATAATGTTGCAGGTGTACCTGAGCTTGATCTTGCTATAATGTTTCCTGAGATTGTTACATTAGAAGAACTATTAAAAGATACTACAACAGTAACTGAATTTACTCCTGAACCAAGAAATGTGCCATTGGTTGGTGAAAAAGAAGAATATACCGCATTAGAAATTGTTGAACCGGGTATAAAGTCAACAGTTGAAGCAGCTCCTACATTATTGATATCAAAGGTAATTGTAAAACTACCTGTACTTTGAGCAATTGATGCTGGAACATTTATATTTTGAAGTGTGAAAGCTGTCCCATTAGTAGAACTTGAGGTTGCGCTTGTTGCACCGATCACGAATACAAATGCAAAAACCGTCAATGCAAACAAACTGAATGATTTTGAATTCATTTTTCTGTAATCATTCTGCAGTTACTATGGTTTATAAAGATTTATGTTTTTAAGAATATAATTTTTTTGTGTTTTCAAAAAAAAATCTGAAAAATTTATATACTTTGATATTTTTTATTATCAACGATAAAAGATGGTAATAAAATCTAGAGAGAATTCTTTGGGTGCCTGGGCTTTTCTTATAGGGATAATCTTGACAATTGTTGTTGGGATATTTGCAAGAACATCTACAAACTCTTTTGTTTTGGTAGGAATAATGGTTTTGGGAGTTATTTTAGGAGCATTTGTTACTGAACAAAATTCTAGCACTTTCTTGTTGGCTTCTGTTGCAACCCTGCTTGCAAGTTTTGCAGGCATTCAAGGATTCGCAGCTAATATCTCTTTAAGAGGAGCTGTATTAAGCGGAATTGGTGTTGGAGCTATTATTACTTCTGTCCTTAATGCATTGCTATTCTTTCTTGTTCCAGCAATAATAATCGCCTCATTGAGGCTCCTTTTCTCTATATCAAAGGTTTAGATTTCTATATATTAATAGGAGAAAAATGTTAATAAGGAAAAAATTTACCTAATTATTATAAAGATTATTCATAAATCTCTGTATCAATATTAAAATCCTATATTAGAATTAATCTTAATCCCATCTACTGGTGAAATCTGCTTTGTCCTCTTTGGGTTTTGGCATTGCTTCCTTATGAATCTTGGCAAAAGAAGGAGTTATTATGACAACATTTTCTCCAAAACCAGCAATATGACCTTCCATAGCATCTGAAGTTTTCTTTATTTTTGAAATAGCTCTCTTTAGCTCTATAGGATCTCTTTGCCTAAGAGTTTTTATGTCAACAACAGCTATAGTGTATCCCTCCCTTAGGGAATTTAGAATATTGTTTACCTCTTCATAATCTTTAAGTGCAAAAAGCTTCACAAAAACCTTCTGTTCTGTCTCTTCTTTTCCCAAATCTATCTCAAGGTAGTCCTCACCTGCATCTTCTCCTCCAACAGATCTCGAAAAAGCTTTTTTTATCGCATCGAAAACCATAATCAATTTAACTAGGCGATATTTATAAAGATTTCGTAATTATTTTGTATACATTTTTCCCGTCGTTATTTCAAAAATTCTTTCTGCAATTCTTCAATTTTCTCTGAAAGTGTGTGTTCCTGTCTCTCAAAACTCTTGATTCTTAGGTCCATCATCTTTTCTTTTCCCATGAGTTCCTCTTTCACATCTTTTTTATTTGTTTTAATCAGAAGCTGGCCTATTATCTTAAAGACTTCATCTCCTGATTTTTCCAATTCTTTCAGAGCGGCCTGAGTTTCTCTGAATTCGATCTGGAAAGCTTGTTTCTGTAGAAAGGTATTTTGCAGGTTTTGCTCCAATATCTGCAATTCCTGTATATTTTTTTCTTTGGTCTTGCTAATTTCTCCTTGGACAGAATCTTTGTTCATTTTAAACAGCCTTTACTTTTTTCTCTCTTGTTCTTGGCTTATAGAAAATTTTGCTGCCGCAGTTAGGGCAGACAAATCTTTTTTCTAGATTCGTGTTTTGAATCTTTTTTCCACACTTGAAACATTTGTATGTTGGCATTATAAAATATCTACGGTTTATTGACAGTCAATTTCCCTTTATTTAATTTATCTTTCATTATCATTCTAGATAGTAAGTATCAGATGCGAATTTTTTTCCACATTTTCTACATTTCCATATTCCTTTTGAAAGTCTTTTCACTCCTAGTTTTCCACAGAAAGGACATTTCTGTTTTTTTTTCTGTTTTTCCTCTATTGCAATAATGTAAGTTTTCGGCCTTTTTCCGTAACGTGCTCCGAATCTTCCTGCTGATTTTATTTTTTTTAATTTTGAAGTCATTTTTATGGATCTGTTGACATGGGGTCGCTGGGATTTGAACCCAGATCGCGAGGTCCCAAACCTCGAATACTAACCAAGTTATACTACAACCCCTTGGTAAAAAGGGGTCGTGGAATGTTTATAAATTATTTCTTTTCTTTTTTCTCTTTTTCAGGTTTCTTTTCTTCTGTCTTAATCTCTTCGGATTTTTCTCCTTCCTTCGCTGCTTCAGGTGTTCCAGCAGCAGCTTCAGCAGCAGCTTTTGCAGCTTCTTCCTGCTGTTTTATCTTCTCTTGTTCTGCCAATATCTTAGCAAAGTAAGCATCCAATTTTTCTTTTTTCTCTGTTGGTGTTTCTGTCCTCTCTTCTTGGATTTCTTCATCGTATTTTCCTTCCTCAATCTCCCTAATAACTTCAACAGGACTTTTATTTTCAACCAAAATACCCAAGCTTAGGCAACTTCCCAGTATGCTTTTTACTGCGGTTTTCAGATTTCTGCTTAACATATTAGGAAGTTTTGTTTTTGAAACAGAAATTATCTGCTCTATAGAAGCATTTGCAACTTTTGTTTTTTTATGAAGACCAGAACCTTTTTCAATTCCCAGTTCTTTTTTAAGAAGCTCTGCAACAGGTGGAGAAAAAACTTTTATTTCTATATTTTTTGATGTGTCTATATCAATTTCAACAGGAACTTTCATTCCTGTAAAATTCTTCGTTGCCTCATTCACTTTCTGTATAACCTGCCCTATGTTTATTCCTGCTGGCCCAAGTTTCTGACTAAGTGCAGGACCGGGCTGCATATCCCCTCCTTCAACCAAAAGTTTAACTTGCATTTTCTGTTTCTTCTCCGTTTTCTTCTCTTCTTATTACTCTAACATTATCTATTTTTATCGTAACAGGTAAGGGCACGACAGCCCCAAGCAGACTTACAACCACTTCTTCCTTCTGCTTATCAATTCTTAAAACTTTTGCTTTTTCTTTTTTGAACGGTTCAGCGATTATCTCTACTATATCTCCTTCTTTGATAGAAACAGTAGTTACAGAGGGCTCGACCATATTTTTTATTTCATCGTAACCTATGGTTTTTCCTATGATACCCTTAACATAAGGGAGATTGAAGACAGATTCCTCTGCGCTTTCACGGTCTTCTGCCTCGAGAAGAACGTAACCTCTAAGGCCATGGGGTCTCAGGACAGCATAAGTATTAAGCCCTTTTTTCTCTGCTCTGTCAGATATCATATCTACAGCTTTCTCTTCTTTATTCGTCGTGACTTTTATTATAAATATCATTTTTATTTAGCTCCGTCTACCTCTTAACATTTTAAGAAGCAGTAGATTTATCTAATTATTGAGGTTTATAAATTTACCTGAATCACTTTAAAAAAATAATTTTTATAAAGATAGATATCAAGAAACCAACCACTCCCAATAATACTACTCCAATTGCCGAGACTTTGGCAACCATTTCAAATTCTTTTCTCGATGGTTTTTTTAGCACTAACCAAACACGTTTTGATTTTGCAACGAATGCCTTGAAATTTTCAATAAGTTTTGCCATTAGTTAAATAAAAATTAGAGAGTTTTTAAAAGTTTAGAAAAAGTTTTATCTTCCAGCTTTATTTTTATTCAAAAAATTCTATTCCAAGTTCTTCTTCTATTTCACGATGTTTCACGCTTTCAACAGTTTCTCCCTGGCCAAGTATCTGGGAGCTCTTTACCCCAGTGACTATTAGGAGGACTCTTATTGATTTTTCCATATCAGGAGAAATCTGTGCACCCCATATCAATTTTGCATCAGGGTTCAGCTGAGCTCCTACTGATTCTATTATTACTTTACACTCATCAAGGCTCATATCTGGGCCCCCAACTATGTTTACAAGCGCTCCCGTTGCATTTGAGATATCCACATCCAAAAGAGGATTGGTTATAGCTTTCTCCACAGACTCTGCAGCTCTATTAGTGCTATCTGATTCTCCCATTCCTATCAAAGAAACTCCTCCATCGACCATTACTGCTTTCACGTCTGCAAAATCAAGGTTAACAAGCCCAGCAACAGTTACTAACTCTGTGACCCCTTTTACAGCATTTGTTAAAATTTCATCTGCAATTTTAAATGCGGTATGTAATGGAAGATCTGGGGCTAATTCTAAAAGTTTGTCGTTAGGAATAACAATGAGGGTATCAACGACAGCCTCCATTCTTTCAAGTCCATCCATGGCATTTTCCAGTCTCTTTTTTCCTTCTATCGTGAATGGAAGTGTTACAACACCTATGGTCAAAGCTCCCTGTTTTTTAGCCAAAGCGGCAACGACTGGAGCAGCTCCTGTTCCTGTTCCTCCTCCCAAACCGCAGGTAATGAATATCATATCGCTTCCAGAAATTTTTTTCTTTATCTCTGATTCTGACTCTTTCGCAGCCTCTTCTCCAACTTTAGGATTGCTTCCTGCTCCAAGTCCCTGCGTTAGTTCACGGCCTATCAAAATTTTCTGATCAGCATTGCTGTACAATAAATCCTGAGCATCTGTATTAATTGCTATTAACTCACCGCCTTTAATTCCTATTTCCCTCATTCTACTAAGGGAATTTCCTCCTCCTCCACCAACACCAATGACCTTAATTTTTGCAGCCTGTTTTTTTAGGAGTTCAGCAAGCTCCTTGTCAATTTCTTTTACATCGGAAGAAAATTCTGTTTCATAAACATTTTCCATGAATGATAGAGCAAATTATTATTTATAAAAATTGTTGTCCTTTTTATTGCACTTCTTTTTCAGCTTTCTCTGTTTCTAATACTTCAATATCCAGGTCAAGAATCTCCTTAAATTTATCTTGGAATAATTCCACAAATTTTTTCATATTTTTTTCTGTTTTTATAATTACTTTTTTACCCTCAACTGTAAAATCAAGGTCTTTTTTGAATAAGAACTCGTTTAATGCCTTTATTTTTTCATTGATTTCTGTAACTTTTCTTTTCACATTTATTTTGTATATGACTATTTTTCCTGCAAGAGGATTATTGAAGTCAACCATTACTCTTCCTCCTGATACTGTAAGGGCTTTTCCTATTCTTCCGTCAAAGTTAAACATTATCCCTGGAGCAGG
>JBGPHA010000024.1:0-7837 GCA_041484115.1 Candidatus Nanoarchaeia archaeon
AAAGTAAATTAAAAATTAAAAAGTAAATGAATTTGTCTGTGAACAAAGCTGAGTGACTCCTGAAGCATCTCTAAAGTATGCTGTGAACTCTATTTTATTAGTTCCTGCAGCTCCTGGAGCTGTAAGGTTTGGGAAAAATCCAGATACCTGGCCTCCAGTTACTATTGTTTTTGTTAATGTGCCTAATGGACTAAGTTCACCGAAAGCTGCGAAATCTCCAACTCCACTGTTATTTATTGGGCTAAAGATATTGAGCTTTACTCCAACATTACCTTCACTATCAGAGCCTCTTTTCAATGTAACCTGAAATGTCGAAAGATTTCCGGTAGGAAGAACAGTGACAGCACTCAATGCAACACTAACACATTTCTGGCTGAGATCAATCTGGTTACTTCCACCTTGAACTACATTTCTTATTACAACCCATATAATTCCTACAGAGACCAAAGTCAAGAGGATTATTAATAAGGTAGCAATGATGGTTGACAAACCTCTTTTATTTTTTCTTTTCATATTGCCTCCTTTCATATACTTATATAATAAATTCTCCTTTAAAAATGTTTTTGTCCTCTAGACTTTGCTTAATAAAAAAATTCATCCTCTATTAAAATCATCCAGAAGCTTAAAAAATTCTTTTTTGTCAAGAATTTTATCGTTTTCTGAAAGTCCGATTCTCTCGGCAAATCTCCAGAAAGCCTCTGGTTTATAACCTTGTTTTTTCAAAGAAGCAATTGTTGGAAGTCTTATATCATCCCATCCAGAGTACTTTCCTTCTTCAATTCCTTTTCTCATTTGCGTTGTTGAAAGTTCCATATCTTTAAAATGAATTCTTCCAAGAAATCCTGTCCATGGAATTCTTTCTTTGAGACCAAGAGCTATGTAAATTCTTTTTTGTCTTTCAGCATTATCTCTATGATCCTTAGCACGAATGATATGAGTCATTTTCATTTCTATGTCATCTGCAGTCACGGCAAGATTCATCAATGGCCACACTCTGTATTTGTTTCCCTGCCTTGCATGCTTCTCAAGATTTATTCTTGCAAGAGGAAAGTCTCTCATAGCGGGATTTTTGTCCTGCATTCCTGATTTAAATCTAAGAACAGCATCTCCTTCAGAGTATCCTTTTTTATCAAGCATTTTTTTCCATCTCTCCCTATTCTCTTTCACATCTAAATTTCTACAAGGACAATTTTTCTTTTGTTCTACATATTGCTTAAATTTCTCCTGAGAGCAAGTACAGATATATGCAGCTTTTTTCTCAAGTAGTTTTTCTGCACAGTCATAGTATATTTTCATCCTATCAGACTGGACAATAATTTCTAAGAATTTTCCGGGAAAAAGCCATTTGCTTTCTTCAGTGATCATCTTGTAAGCTTGTGGATAAATATTTTCAGGATTAGTGTCTTCAATCCTTACATAAAATTTTCCTCCATATTCTCTTACGAAAAGAAAAGATAAGCTTCCTGTCAATGCATGTCCAACATGAAAAGGACCCGAAGCAGAAGGAGCAAACCTCATTATGACTTTTCCTTTCTTTGCTTTAGGAAGCTCTGGTAAACCCTCTCGCCCTTCTCTGTGAGAAACCTTTTCCCCTAATTCTTTGAACTCCCTAGTTTGCTCTTCCAAGGATAATTTGTTAACTTGGGAGACAATGGAATTAATTTCCTTAGAATATTTCTTTACTTCGCTTGGCTTAAGCCCCTCATTGAATAAGGCAGAAATAACAGAACCCAATCTTGCCTTTCCTTCATAGGCAAGAGCATTTTTCAGGGCATAAGCGCGCGCTTTCTTCTCTAAATCTTTCATTGAATAAAAAAGAAATCGTTATTAATAAATCTTAATATTTTAAAATCTCTTTACGTCATTTTTTCTTTCAAGAACTTCAAGTCTCTGTTGCATGTGATAAATCTGGTTTGAAAGATCTTCTACTTTTTCTGTCATCTCTATTATCCTTTTTGCTAATCTTTTCTTCTTCTCTTCTCCTGAAGAAAGATCTAATGTTTCTTCTGAAGAGTTTGCTGCTCCAGGAGAATCAAAAAAAGAGAAAGGGCCTGTTTCGGAAGAAGAATTTTTCTGCAAAGATCTTGCCTTCGCAGCTTTTTCTACCTGTCTTTTATAATTCTCAGTAAGATCCAAAACTTTACCCTTTTTTCCAAAACCAAATAACCCCATAAAAAGTGAAAGAACCCTTTATTTTTAAATTTAGTTATTGTTAATTTAAACTGTCTCATATAGATTAGGAATATTTTTTAAACAAACAAATCTTTATTTTAGGAATGGTTGCAACGATAGCTCAGATTATAGGGAAGATAAACCCTAAAAAATATGCAGAAAATGGAAAAGAACTCTTAAAGAAATACAAATATCCCGCATTCATTCCTACTGAGGAAATAAAGGAGAAGCCTTTAACAAAACATGGACTTGTCTATGATTCTTCTTCGGAAACACTTGAGCCAATTTATTTCTTCATTCTTGATTTGATGAATGATTTCAGATTTAACACAGAAAAATTAATAGATAATTTTACATCTTCTCCAGGCTCAGGCCATTTTGCAGAGTTAGGGCAAAGAGCCTCAATAATGCAACAGCAGGGAACAAAAATCCTTGGAGATATTAACACTGTTTTGAGAAGTATCCTTAATCTTGTATATGACCTTAAAGAATTCAGAATTAGACTTAACTATTATGAAGATTTAAAAACAGATAAAAAAGAGGCAGCGATTCTGGCCCTTAAACAAATATTCATAGATAAAGTTGACATAACTAAAGGAAATTCCAGCATCAAAGCAATGGCTATAGGACAGGCTGGATATCAGACTCTTATTGATGCTTTTCTTTTTTCCAAAGATCTAAAGGACGTTGATAAGCTGGATTTAAACGACCGTGTTAAAAGAATTCTCAAACCTAGAGTTCTTGAATTTGGAGATTGGTTAGAACATTCTGAAAAAGAATTAAGGAAAAGATATGAATTAGAGAAAGCGTATCTACAAAGCCAGGTAAACTCCATGAAGCTTTATGCCAGATGGGCAAAACCTTATCTCAAGGCGGCACAGCAATTAGAGATGAAAGAAGTTGGCCGCGAACCTGCACTTGTCAAAGCATTTAACACAATTCTTTTAGAGTTAATTCTCTTTGGAAAACAAAAAATAAATCCAAAAGAAGAAGCTCTTTCAGGAGTTCTTCCGAAGGAATTTGAAAGGATGAAAATTAAGAGAGATTATTATTTTTGTACTTTAATTGAATTTAAATTCCGTGGCATTCCTCAGAGAATAGCCCAACAGTCACATTACGCTTTCGGTGGAAAAGCAGAGGTTTCTTTCAAGGCATATGTATTAAATTCAGAAGAACTGGAAAAGTTTGAAGAAGAACTTCAGGCTTCTGATGTTCAGGATTTTCTTAAGTTGATTGAAGGTGCTACAGGAGAAAGCTTAGAAAAAATCCAGGATGAGATAAATTTTTTCCTAGAGGAAAAAGAGGAAGATGAAAAAAATGAAAATAGAGACACTTCAAATCCTTTCGTAGCATTAATTGGAGGTTATAATAAGCCTAGTCCTGAAAAAAATCCTGAAGAAAAAACCAAAAAAAAGGAAAACTGGTGGCCTGCAAAAGAATCTTTTATAGAAGAAGCACATCTAAGGCCTCTAGCAGAAGAAAAAGCTAAGGAAACAACTTTCAGAATTTTTGATGTCTATAAGAAAGCCCATGGAATGCCCTCTTATTCTTAATTCTTGATTACTCTTTTCAGATTACTCTTTTTGTGATTCCTTAGCTTCCAAGAAAAAAAGAGCCAGTCCACAAACAAATAAAATGATGCCGAAAAGAGAAACCAGATTTAAACCAGGCTGGTTAGAAATTATATTTCCTGTTATGCTAGGAATTGAATCCAAAATAGCTATTGTTCCCAAGATGATTGAAATCGTGCCGATTATCTGTCTTTTCATGTTTTAACATAGAAAAGGTAATTTTTATATATTTCTCTTGCTTAGGATACAAATGAAGAGAAAAGCCAAAGAAGAGCCTGAAAAAGAGATTGAACAAAAGGAAGAAATAGAAGAAAATAACACAGAAAATACAGAAGAGGAAGAATCTGAACTAGAAGAGGATGTTGATGATTCAAATTTAAATCTTCAGAATCTTGAATTTCATCAGTTTATGCAACTTTCTGAGAAAACAGAAAAAGGCAGGCCTGCTCTTGAAAGGATTGCTGAAAACCAGCCAAGACCTATTTTCGTTGGAGGAACTTCTAGGGAAACAGAAACTGGTAGTACAGATTCTAAAGGTGAATTTAAATATGTAGCAGGAACTGAAGAAAATACAGGACCAAAATATTTTGGAGAACCAGGAATAGAAAACCCTTCTGAACGCATTGATTTAACGAGGGCTAGAAGAGCAGACAGTTTCGAGGAGGAAATCAACCAAGAAAGATTTTTTAGACAGTCAGGACCGAGAATAGAATCCCAAAATCAGGGATTTGAAAGAGCTGAAAGATTTGATATTGAAAAAGCAGGAAGAAGAAATTCATTCGAAAGGCCAGAAGAAAAGTATGAAAAATATAGGCAAAAATTTCCGAAAAAATGATTTGTTCCTCTAAGGAATATAGGGCAATTAGAAACATTTTTTAAAGACGTATACTTATTAAAATCATGGCAGAAGAAAAAAGAGGATATAGAATCTCAGATATTTATCAGGGGGGCTATTCGAGTCTTGTTCCCTCTTATAATGATTATATCACTGCTGGAAGCCTTGGAATGACTACTGATCCAAGAACAGCAAATATTCTTCAGGAAGTCTCTACAAAACTTTCTTCAGGGGTTAAACAGATAGAAGTAGAAGGGGTTTCTCCTGAAATTTTTGATTCAATTCCAAATCAGCAACTGAAAGAAGTTCATAGGCTTTCGAAGCTGACAGGTGTTGATATTTCTCTGCATGCTCCTGTAATAGATGTCTCAGGCATTGATCCAAGGAATGGTTTTAGCGAGTCAGATAGGGAAGCATCTGAAAGAAGAATTGCCCAGACTCTTTTGCGAAGTCATGAACTGAATCCAGATGGAAATATTCCTGTAAATTTCCATACTGCAAATATGGGAGGAAGTCAATTCCTTCCGCCTTCTCAGAGGGAAAAAGAAAAAAGTGAATACAAACAATTGATAGCAATTAATAGAGAAACAGGAAGAATGACCCCTTTGGAAAAAGAAAGAGAATTTCATCCTGGAGGAGAGATAAGAGAAGTAGTAAAAAAGCCAGAAAACAGATTAGAGGCGCTTAATTCTGCAGAATGGAGAAATTCATTGTTTCAGGTAGAAGTAAATAGAGAACATGCTGAAAGAATTATGAAAGATACTCATCCAATAATAATTGCAAGATTTGCAGCTCTTAGAACAGGGAATATTAACCCGAATGAAATTTCTAAAGAAGAAAGAGCTGAAATGAATAAACTGAATTCTGCTTGGGAATTTGTAGAGCAGGCAAAAATTTCTGCTGATTCTCTTTTTAGCAAAGCCTATGATTTTGCAAAAAAAGATGATGATATGGAAAAAATGAAAGAGCTAGAAAATTTTTCTAGAGAGTATGGAGAAATGGTTGGTTTAGATGGAAATAAAATAAAAGACCCAGAAAAATATCTCAATCCAAAAATTCATGCAGACGTTTTACAGCGCTTAATAGAAGTTTTAGAAAAAAATCCTCCAAAAACATGGGTTCCTCTGGAAGATTTTGCAATAGAAAAGTCAGCAGAAAGTTTTGGTAAAGCGGCATGGCAGACATACAAAGAGCTCAAAGGAAAAAATGTCCCAATTTTAACTATAGAAAATCCTCCTGCGGGTTTTGCATTAAGCACAGGAAAAGATGTTAGAAGAGTAGTTGATGAATCAAGAAAGCAGTTCGTGAAAAAAGCTGTAAGTGAGGGATTTTCAGAAAAAGAAGCTAATAAAGAGGCTGAAAAACTGATAGGAGCTACTTGGGATGTTGGCCACATAAACATGCTCAGGAAATTTGGATATAGTGAGAAAGAGGTAATAGAAGAAGCAAAACATGTTGCTCCAATTCTGAAACATATTCATCTCTCTGATAACTTCGGCTTTGAGCATACAGAGCTTCCTATGGGAATGGGAAATGTTCCTCTAAAGGAAATAATGGAGAAGCTTGGACAAAAGGGGTATGATGCAAGAAAAATCATAGAGGCTGGACACTGGTGGCAACATTTCAGAACTCCGCCATTCCAGGAAACTCTCGAAGCTGTAGGCTCTCCGATTTATGAGATGGAAATGGCTCCTTACTGGTCTCAGGCTCCAGGTCTTTATCAGGGATATTTCGGAGGCTATGGACAGATGCTTCCTCAGATAAATTATGAAACTTTTGGAGCTGGGTTTTCAAGACTTCCTGCAGAACTTGGAGGGCAGGTTCAGGGTGCCCAGGGAAATAGAATGTCTGGCCGTCCCATGGAATAAATTAATTCAGTAAATTTAAAAACTATATTCAATAATATATATTAAAGAATATAAAAGAGAGGCTAATGAAATAATGTTAAGTAATAAAAATAATAAAACTTTAATGTCTAAGAAAAATAAAAGAAAAAAGAAATCTAATCCTGAAAAATCAAAATTTCCCAAGAATGTTCCAACCTTACAGCTGAAAAAAGAATCTGAAATTGCAATGGACTTTGCAACCAAGGCTTATAGCAAATTTGATAAGCTCGTAAAATCAATTGTTCTCTTCGGCTCAACGGCAAAACAAGATGCTGTTACCGGCTCTGACATTGATATAATAATTTTACTCGATGATGTTTCTGTAAATTGGGACGAGGAACTCATTGCCTGGTATCGACAAGAGCTTGAAAAAATTATGAAGGCAAATCCTTATCAGCAGAGTCTTCACATAAATACAATCAAGTTAAGCACATGGTGGGAAGATTTGATGAGAGGGGATCCTGTTATTCTCAATGTTCTCAGATATGGAGAAGCAATGGTTGATTTTGCTGGTTTTTTTAATCCATTAAAAGGCCTTCTCCTTAGAGGAAAAATAAATTCAACTCCAGAGGCTATTTATTCTGCACTTCAGAGAGCTCCAATGCATATAGTGAGAAGCAAGGTTTCTGAATTAAATGCCGTAGAGGGATTGTACTGGTCAATGGTGGATTCTTCACATGCGGCTTTGATAGCTGCAAATATTCCTCCAGCATCTCCAGAACATGTTGCTGTGGACTTGAAAACAACTTTTGTTGATACAAAAAAATTAGATATGAAATATGTAATTTGGTATAGGGATCTATTGATGCTTCATAAAAGAATCATGCATGGAGAAATAAAAAGCCTCAAAGGTGTTGAAATAGATGCTTGGCAGGATCGTGCTGAGGAATTCTTAGAAACAATGGCAAATCTTGTTAAAAATTTGATTGAATAGAATTATTTTTTAGGATATTTCCTATTTCCCGAGGTTACAAAACCATCTCCATCTAAATCAGGAAGTTCTATCCTATTTTTTTTATAATTATTTAAGTTAGTATAACCGTTATTGCCTTGCCCATTTCTTAAACCAACATACCACTGATAATCATTCCAATTTCCGACAGATCTTGGTATATTTTCTCCCATATATCCGCTCCAGACTTCTCCATTATAATAGGCATTTGCCCAAGCAGAATTATCAAAATCAGATTTAGTCGTACTAGGAGAACAAGCAGATGCTAAAGCTAAGCTTCCACTAATTAATAAATTTTTTAATGTTTTCATTTTATTTTCCCATTTAAAGTCTCTTTATCAGATCTTTAAGTTCTTTTTTTCTTGTTTCAGCTACCACATAAGGCCTTAATTGTTCAAATTTGTAATTATCCAAAGTCTGT
>JBGPHA010000025.1:0-7718 GCA_041484115.1 Candidatus Nanoarchaeia archaeon
ATTTATTAGAGGGTTTTTTGATACAGATGGGTGTATTACATTTAAAACTAAAGAAGGAAAGAAATATCCTGTTGCAAATATGGGTTCAAAAAGTAAACCTCTTTTGGAATCTATTTCCACCTTTTTAAAAAGTAAAGGAATTTCCTCTTATTTAGGTAAAACAATCAGGAAAGATCCACGCTTTAAAAAAGAATCAATTAACTATAAATTGGAGATAAATGGAATAAAGAATATAATGCTCTTTTATCAATTAATTGAATCTAATAATCCAAGAAATATATCAAAATATCAAGATTTTTTGAATAGGATGGGAATACTGGGAGTCGAACCCAGGACAACATGAGCTTCAGTCATGTGCTCTCCCGCTGAGCTATATTCCCTCAAATAAGTGGAGCTAATTTGCTTTTAAATCTTTTACTATCATGACAGAAATTAAAATAAAATGTAAGTCAGGAATAGGCCAGCTTCTGTCAAACCCTGTAATCAGACGGTTTGTGTTAACATTCGACTAAGCCCTCATTAAGAGGTTGCACCGGTTGAGACAGCCGTTTCAGCCTAAATTAATAGGATCGTTTCTGTTCTGGAGCTTTGCCTCGCGACAATCTTCCTTTCGAAAGACAACCTTAGTATGGTGGCCGGACCTTCCTCAGAATTCAGTATTGATTTTTCCAACACTTGCCCACTTAAGAGCCGAATTCCGAAAGTTAACTTCCCGACTTACAAAAATACAGAGAAATGAGAGTTTTTAAGTTTTACTCAAAAAATCAAGAATCAAACCATCTACCCCATTATCTATGGAATTTTTATTTCTTTCATACAAAAAAGTATCCCCTTCATCTCTACGACACCCTAAATTTGGACTTAAATTTCTTAAAACCTTAAGTGCTATAATTTCTTTATTAGTCAATTCTTCATAAGAAACAACTTCTACTCTTAGGCTACATTTAGTGCTATAATAAGCCCCAGTCATTCCGACCATCGGCTTCATAGGCTCCATAAAATTCCAAGAAGAGATCTATTTAAAAATATATCATAATACTCCTTGAAACAGAATTTCAGAAAATTAGTTAGCTTTTTATACTATAAAACTTTATTAGTAATATTAATTAAAAGAGGAAAAAGGGAGGTGTAAAAATGAAAATGAGCGCTCTCGACTGGGTTAGTTTTGTCCTGCTAGTTGTAGGAGGACTTAACTGGGGTCTTTTAGGATTCTTCAGTTTCAACCTGGTAGAGTCACTTTTCGGTACAGGAATGTTCACCAGCATCATTTATGATTTGGTGGGATTATCTACATTGTGGACCGTTTGGAAGATGGCTAAGATGTAAATCAAAGCCTCTTTATTCTTTCTTTTTTTAATTTTATTTCTGCTTTTTTATATTATTTTAGAAATGTAGTTACAACTATACAATTCAAAATATATAATAAAAAAATATATTAAAAAGATAAGTAAAAAATTAAAAAAATTTGTGGGTTTCTACAGAAGATTAAAACCTGCCTCTGTGTTGTCCGCCACCGCCGAAATCTCTTCTGCCACCACCACCGCCAAATCCTCTTCCACCTCCACCTTCTCTTCTTGGCGGTCTATCTTCCATTGGCCTTGCTTCATTAACTTTCAGAGCCCTGCCGTCAACTTCTTTCTCATTCATTTCTTTTATTGCCTTATTTGCAGCAGCGTCATCTGAAAAAGTAACGAAACCGAATCCTTTCGATCTGCCTGAATATTTGTCTTTTATGATTACAGCTTCTTCTACATCCCCGAATTTGGAGAAAATTTCTCTAAGCTTTTCATCGTCTATATTAAAAGACAAATTTCCTACGTAAATTTTCATTATGCTATATCCTCCTTACACTCATATATTGTTTTTTAGAACTAGTTCAAACCGAAAACAATCGAATTTCCCTACTTCTAACATTACGAAAATAGGTAGAAATCAGGGTTTTTAAGTTTTGTTATTCTGAAATTTTAATCTAATGCTTTTCGGCACCTTGCCTCTAATCCACCCAATTCATAATCAGAAAGTCCATAATCTTCTGGAAACCTAACAAGTGTTTCCCTGACTTTTTTAGGGATTGTGGTTTTTATGGTTCTTATGTTATCCAATAAGTTTTTAGCACTGTATATTTTACTATCCCTCAAAGGAGCAGATTCAAAAGCCCTTCTAGAACGATCAAAATTATAGGCTGCTGTTAAGATTTCAGACATTCTTTTCATATTAACATATCTGGGATTTCTATGTGCATCATATAGTGTAGGAGGAACTGTAACCATTATACCACGAAAAGAAATCTCTTTTTAAGAATTATTGTTTTTCAATATATCTACTATTTTATTTTCATAACCGTTACTTTAACAATACGGCCTTTCTTGTCATATGTGGTCCATTTTCCTGTCTGCTTGCCATTTTCAAAATAACCAGAACGCATCTTGCTTCCCTTTTTCCTAAACCAAACCCAGAATCCATCCATCTTTTTTCCTAACATTTGCCCTTTGGCCCAGACAGTTCCATCTTTGTGATAATGTGTGTATTTTTTTGCTTTCATCTCTCTATTCTATTGCAGCAGCTCTAATTTTTAACACTTTACTTTTCGAATAGTATAGAATTCTTACAATCCCAACAACTTGTAAACAACAAATGCAGGCCAGGCAATTGCTTTCAGAACTCCAAGAACGCCTTGCCAGAAACCAGTTGAAGTCTGCAAGTAATAGATTGCAGCCCCTATGAACCCAAGGCCATAGATCCCACCAGCTCCTCTACTTCTGTGCCAGTACCAAGGACCATGATTATGTCCATGTTCATTCCACTTCCAATTCTTTCCGTCTGCCTTTATATTTATCTCAACTTTTTTATTTCTTTTTGGCATTTTTTCCTCTTTTTACTAAATCATAAAGTCCAACTATTATGTTTTTAAGGTTTTTGGGATATTTAAGCGTTTTGCGTCATTTTTTTCCAATAATTTCTTCAAACCTTCAAGAACCATCTTCCAATTCTTTTCATTATGTTCTCTCTCTTGTTCCGTTTTGTTGTTGTCTTGAGTTAATGAGATATTTGTCTTTCCGCCATTATCTAAAAGTTCAATAGTGACTACGTGATAATTTTCGGGTGCATCTGGCTCACCTGTAAGCGGACTAAAATGACTATATTATAGAATTTTTTCTTCTTCTATCTTTAGAATTTTACCTTTGTCCCTATATCTCTTTCCTTGCCATTCACCTTCCCAAAAAATTGAACTGCCTTCTTTCCAATTTGAAATTGCGTTTGTACCGAACATATACTTTTTTATTTCCTCGGGGTTCACGAGAGCATCCCATACCTTTGAGATTGAAGCATTAATCGTGGTTGACTCTTTTGCGATTATTTTTTGGTTTGTTTTCATTTTCCTTCATAAGCCTGCTCCAAAGTCTTTATATCAATTTTTTTCATTTGAAGCATTGCTTGCATGACTCTACCTGATTTATCCTTGCCAAGAAGTTCGTTTAAAGCAGTTGGGACAATTTGCCATGACAATCCAAAATTATCCTTTAACCACCCACATTGGCTTTCTTCTCCACCATGAGAAGCAAGTTTATTCCAATAATGGTCCACCTCTTCCTGATTTTTACAGCTAACAAAGAATGACACAGCTTCTGTAAACTTGAAATTTGGTCCGCCATTTAATGCATAAAACTGTTGCCCTTCAAGATCAAAACTAACCCACATTGCTTTGCCGCCTTGACCTGGAGTAATATGGGTAATCTTTGAATTTGGAAAAATTGAAACGTAAAATTTAGCAGCTTCTTCTGCCTGATTGTCAAACCATAAAAAGGGGGTTATTTTTTGTGTCATTTTATTTTTCTTCTTTTCAAATTTTCCTTTACTCTATACTTAACTATTTTTTTCACCAGTCCAAATGGAATCGGCTTATTCATTGGAAACTTAACAGAACCTTTGCCTCCTATGTAAGGAGAGAGTTCTTTCTTGAATGATTTAATTCCTGAAGGCGCAGGATAAAATCCGATATGATTTTTGAAAGCTGCAAAATGTACTAAATTCTTACCGTTTAGTTTGAATGTTGGTATTTGATAACTGATCGCTTCTGTAGCTTTAGGTGCCGATTTTTGTATTGTATGCCTTATTTTTTTGAGAATACTTTGAACATTCCTAGGAAAAGTTTTGATATATGAGTCTATAGTTTTGAATTTTTTACTTTTCATCTCTATTTTTTACATTCCCATAGGCTGAATCATACTAACTCTGTTTCCTTCTGTGTCCACAAATGCAATATAGAGTCCAACACCAGGAATATCGTCTGGCTCTCCAAGTTTCTGACCGCCAACTATCCTACCTCCAGATTCTTCAACCTTTTTCATTGCTTCTCTAATATTGTCAACTGCAATAACTACACCTGTATGTTGGTTTACCTTTGTTCTCTTGAAAAAGCCTCCATTTATTCTTCCAGGCATTTTTGGAAACTTAGTAACAGGATCTCTTTCTGTTGTATTAACTACAACATAATCTCCCATTTCAGGACCCAACGTCTCTAGATCCCAACCGAAAGCTTTTGCATAGAATTCAATCATACGGTTTCTTTCTTCATATGGCATTTCAAAGTGAACTACAGGATCCATTTTTTTGTTCATTTTATTCATGCACCCTAAAAATCTCTCTCTTGCCGTGAAGATACATTTCTGTATATTTTGACATTTCTTCTGCAACTTCTGGTTTCATGTTTGGATCTGGCTTCCCTAATCTATATTCTTCCATTTGTTTTTCCCATTCTGACAAACTCTTGACTTGAGTCTCAACTATAACAGTATTGTAGTCTCCGACAGCGTCAGTCATCACTCTTACATTATTTCCTGTAAATCCTTTCTTGAATAGTTTTGCAAGTTTTCCCGCCTGTCCTGGTTTTGCTGTAAATATTTCTCTAATTATAAACATCGGATTTTGAAGCGGGAGAGATTTTTAAATCTTCTTATAACCAAAGTAGGTAATTTTTTAAATTGATTTTACTTATTTAAATGATGGGAGAAGGGGGAAATGAGGCAAAAGACTTAGGAAAAGAAGTTTCCAGTATAAAATGGAAACAGCCGGAAAGAGCAGTAGTGGCTTTGGTATTATTATATATTTTTTCATGGTATTTGTTTAATGATATGTTCAATTTAATCTCTATATCTGGATTGGGCAGCACAGGAAATTTTTTTAATGGAATAAACATTCCGGTATCTATCCCCTTTTCTTTGAGTTTCGTAGTTATGATTTCTGTATTGCTGACTTTTATAATACGAAGCACAGATCAGTCAACCCATAAGCTTGTGAACACTATTGTTGGAATATGGATTTATTTCGGAACTTTCTTAATGGTTATATCTATGACTTTAATGTTACAAAAATTCGATTCTGCATATCAGGTATCATGGCTGTTTAACTTAACGAGAAATTCAATTTATCACATAGGTGTATTCATATTCCAGATTCCAGGAATAATTTATTTTGCTCTATTCAAGTAAGATTTTTGGAAGAATTTAAATACCCTGCCTAATACAAAATAATATGACAGAAAAAAACCTAATTTTGAAATCTTTTAAGGATGAGCATGCTGTAACTGTAAAAGTTATGAAAGCTTACCCTTCAGATAAATTAGATTGGAAACCGCATGAAAGATCATTTAATGCCAGACAACTAATTATGCGTTTTATGGGAGAGCAAATGGCTATGGCTAAATTGCCAAAAGGTGGTTTTAATCCACCAACTGAACAGCAAGCAGAATCTGAATTAACTCTAGATCAACTGCTCGATGAATTTGAAAAAGGATATCATGAAGTACTCAAAGAACTTGAAAGTGCTTCAGATTCAGATTTCGATAATAAAATGACTTTGTTTTTTGGTAGAGAAATGAAATTATCTGATGCTTGTTGGATTCCTATAAAAGATCAAATTCATCACCGTGGCCAATTATCTGTTTATGTTCGTATGGCAGGCGGTAAAGTGCCTTCCATATATGGTCCATCTGCTGATGATCCTGGTGTGTAATATTTTTCTCTTGATCTTTATATTGTAACAAATATCTTAATAACGTTTTTGATAATAGTATTGCGTAAAAGAAGAATAAGAAGAAGTGGATTTTTAAAATTAATCTTTGGTAGTTTTATAAAGCTGAACTGCACAAAAATAATCTCTATAATCAGTTCCTTTTACATAAGCATCAGCTTCTTTTTTAAAATGACTGGATCTGTGTATTACCGATTCACTAAAGTTTGTACTATGCCCATCAAAAGCAAGAAAAGGCTCTCCTATCGGAGTTGCATTAACAACTACTCCTTCAATGGTTCTTATTTTTCCTTCATTATCTATTTCTAGTTGTATTAGTCCCATTTTGAAATAATAAAATATTTGTATTTAAATTTGATTGTGCTGAAATTTTCAAGGAGTTTTATGTGTAGAATTTCTTAATTCCTTAGCTATATGAATTGCAACATACCATATGAAAAGAAGTGCAAGAATTATGAGAAACCCTACTAATACATCTATTTCTAGATTACCAAAAAAACTATTGGTAGCTGGAGCTTGGTAGCTGGACTTTGCTGTTAATGCTCCTGGCCCATATGGCAATGAGGTTGTTATTGATGCAGGCCTGTTCAGTATGACAAAGACAAAAGCTGCCAAAACCAGGAGCATCATAAAAGAAATAACGACAACATGGTGTTTGTGTTCTTTTCTCATAAAATTCAATGGGTTATTTGGGTATTAAAAGATTATTGTGATAAGAATTTTAAAATTAGTATTTGGTAATTTTATAAAGTTGAACTGCACAAAAATGATCTCTATGATCATTTCCTTTTACATAAGCATCAGCTTCTTTTTGAAAATATCCACACATGAACATTACCATTTTACTAAAGTTTGAACCAAGCCCATCAAAAAAAAGAAAAGGTTCTCCTATCGGATTTACATTAACAACTACTCCTTCAATGGTTTTTATTTTTCCTTTGTTATCTATTGTTAGTTGAATTAGCTCCATTTTGGAATCATAAAGGATTTATATTTAAGCTTTATTGTGTTTAGAATTTTCAATCTTGAGCAGCTAATGAAAGCATTTCGAGTTCCATTCTACAGTTTCTTTCTAATTTCCTTAACTCTTTATCAGATAATCTACACTCATCAGGAAATCCTCTTCTTATACCATCAGGGATCAAATCTCTTATTGCTCTAATTTCATCAAGCAACATTCCACAATTACCTTTTTTTGTTTCTAACCCCGTTCCTGATACTTCTTCAAAAGATCTCCTATAAAGATAAAATTGCTGCATATGTGTTTCTATTTCCCTAACCTTACCTAAGCTAAAATATCCTTGATTTCCTCTTCCATCATACAACACAAGAGCTACAGCCATTATATAAAAATTATATATCTATTTTTAAAAATTGTTGTGTTAGTAGTTTTTGGAAACTTCTTACCTATTTTTTGATTTTTCTTTTATAAATTGCTTTATTTCCGTGTCTGTTTCGGTGATTGCAACCAACCCAACAACGCCTCCAAGAAGTGCAGCAAGAAGAATTGGGTCCATCTATAGGATAAGCAAGAGATATTTTAAAAGTTGGGGTTACTAGATAAAAACAATGATTAGCAAAGAAGAAGCAAAGAACAAGATTAGAGAATTAGTTAAGGAATTTTCTGAATATTCTAAAGAAGAATTAAACGATAAATCAGAAAATCAGATCAAATCAGAGTTCATAGA
>JBGPHA010000026.1:0-7485 GCA_041484115.1 Candidatus Nanoarchaeia archaeon
AAAGAAAGAAGTACAAAATAGAGCTGCAAGAAAAACCAGATGTTATAAAGAAGGCAAGAAGCAATGCTTTCAAGCTCCTAGCTAATGCTGCATATGGGTATCAGGGATTTTTTGGAGCGAGATATTATTCAAGGGAAGCTGCTGCTTCAACAGCTGCATTTGCAAGAAAATCGATAAAAGACTCTATAGAAAAAATAAACATGAAAGGTTACAAAGTTATTTATTCTGACACAGATAGCATAGCTTTTCTTATGCAAAAAAAAACAGAGAGGGAAACATTGGAATTTCTTGAGAAGTTAAATTCAGAGCTTCCAGGAATAATGGAACTTGAACTTGAGGGTTTTTTTAAAAGAGGATTATGGGTTACAAAAAGAACAGGAACAATCGGAGCAAAAAAGAAGTATGCCTTGCTTGGGAAAGATGAAAAATTGAAGATTCGTGGTTTCGAAACAGTCAGAAGGGACTGGTGCACGCTCGCTAGAAAAACCCAGAATGAAATACTAAGGATGGTTCTTAATGATGGAAATGAAAAAAGGGCTCTTGATTTTTTAAAAAAAATAATTAAGGGGTTGAAAGAAAGAAAATTTCCAAAAGAGGATTTAATAATAAAAACAATGCTCCAGAAGCCATTATCAGAATACAAAGCAATTTCTCCTCATGTAATCGCTGCAAGAAAAATGCAGGAACGGGAAATTCCGATAAGTGGGGGAAATATTATAGAATATTTCATTGCAGAAACCCGTGAGAAAAAGAAACTTGTCAGAGAAAAAGTAAAGTTGCCAGATGAAAAGGGAGAATACAACATAGAATATTATCTTAAGAAGCAGATTCTTCCTGCAGCTGAGAATATTCTTCAGGTTTTCGGTGTAGATATAAATGAAGTTATTGAAGGGAAAAGGCAGACAAAGTTGGGAGATTTCTAGAAAATGAAAATCTATGAGCCAAAACCTCTTTTTCTCGAAAGAATGAAAAAACTTCTCGGAAAAGAGATTGAATCTTATCTTGAAATTTTAAAAAAGCCCGTAGTAAACTCCATCAGATGTAACACCTTAAAGATTTCTCCTGAAAAGCTAAAGAAAAGACTGGAATCCAAGGGTTGGATAATTCAACAGCCATTTGCAGAAAGCCCAGAAATAATGATAATAAAAAATGAGCTTGGGCCAGGAGAGATTGGTCGAAGCATGGAACATCTTCTAGGATATTACTATGTTCAGGAAATTGCAAGTATGCTTCCTGTCCTGGCTTTAAAACCAGAGCCAGAAGAACTAGTTCTTGATGTTGCAGCTGCTCCGGGAAGCAAAACAACGCAGATTGCGGCAGCCATAAAAAATACAGGAACAATAATAGCTAATGACGTTAGTCTCAAGAGATTAAAAATTCTTTCATCAAACATAGAACGCTGCGGCGCAACCAATACAATAATAATAAAAAAAGACGGAATTGCTTTGTGCAAAAGGCTAAAGGAAAGTGGTTTAATGTTTGATAAAATTCTTGTGGATGCTCCTTGCTCTGGTGAGGGAACTTTAAGATCAAGTCCGATAACTTATAAGATGTGGAATCCAAACACTATCAAAGTTCTTTCAAGACTTCAGAAAGGCCTTCTTGCTTCTGCATTGGAAATTCTAAAACCAAATGGGGAGTTAGTCTACAGTACATGTACCCATGCTCCTGAAGAAAACGAGGAAGTCGTTAATTTCGTGTTAGGCAAATTTGGAAGTGAAATAAAGATAGAGAAAATTAATTTACCTGTTAAATGCAGGCCAGGAATAAATATATGGAATGGAGAGAGTTATGATAAAAATATAGAAAAATCCTGTAGAATCTATCCTCAGGACAACGATACAGAAGGATTTTTTATTGCTAAATTCAGGAGAATAAAATGAACTTTATAAAAATCTTGAGCCAATATGAGAAACATGAAATAGAAAAAAAACTCAAAGAGCAGTTTGGCATAGAAAATGTTCCTGGTTTAATCGTAAAAAGGGGTGAAGAAAGGCTGTTCTTATTCTCAGGGAGTTTTTCTGAAAAAGATATCGAGCACCTTGAAAAGTGTGCTTTCATAGAACGTATTGGTATCTACTTTGCAAAAATTATTGGGAATGAAATAAGACTAAGTATAGAGGGTTCTCAAATTCTTAAAGACCAGATTAAGAAGAATATATTTCCATTAAATTCCCAACAGGCAGAGGAATGGATGAAAGGTCGTGAACTTTTAATTAAAACAGGAGAACATGGATTTCTTATTATGAAGTATGGAGAAGATTTTCTTGGAACAGGGAAAGCTTCTGAAGAAAAGATAGGAAACTTTATCCCAAAAAATAGGAGATTAAAGGATAAAGCCCAATAACGCTAAGTTCAGTGTTAGTTCGCCTAAGATTTATAAATCAAGGAAATTTCTTATTATAATGAAGCTCAATAAATCAACTCAGATGACTTTGATAATAGTTGCAGGAGTCATAATAATTGTATTGATATTGCTTAATTCCCTAAATCCTTCTTACCAGAATACAATAAGCGTATCTGGGATGTCTACAGTAAAGGCGATGCCTAACATTATTGGAGTTTATTTCAGTGTTGATACACAGGGGGCTAATAGCAGTGAAGCTGCAGACAAGAATTCAAAAATCGTTGATTCCCTGACTAACTCTTTAATCAACAAGGGATTTTCCGAAAAAGACATCCAGACACAGAGCTATAGCGTTTATCCAGAGTATGATTATAGAACAGGCACAGGAGCAATAATAGATTATAAGGCAACTCATACTTTAAGGGTAGAAATTCCTGCAAATGAATCAAAAAAAATTGGAGATGTAATTGATTCAGGAATAAATGCTGGGGCAGGAGTCAGCTATATTAACTTTGAATTGAGCCAAGAAAATCAAAATAAATACAAGACAGAAGCAATGAAACTCGCTGCACAGGATGCAACATCAAAAGCAGAAGGTGTTGCAAATGGGCTTGGTAAAAAACTAGGAAACCTTGTATCTGTTTCGGTAGATAATTATAATTATATGCCCTGGCTTGTAAAAAACTTTGCGGGAGCAAGCGCACCTGAGATAAAACAAGCTACAACAAATATAGTACCCAGTGAGCAGGATATATCAGCAAGTGTTACAGCTATTTTCAGAATTAGATAAGACTTAAAAAACAACTATTTCTAGTTATTTTATGAAAAAGAAAAACACTGAAAAAAAATTAAAAGAAATAAAACTCACAATGGAGTTTAATCCCGGCAAGTTGGCATTTGAGCCTGTTCTCCCAGTTCTTCCTATTAAAAAATTTCGTAAATCAAAATGGACAAGGAAAAAATCTTGAAGGCTGGAAAAATAGCATCAGAAGTAAAAGCTTATGCAAGGACTATTGTGAAAAAAAATGTTCCTCTTCTCGAAATAGCTGAAAAAATAGAATCAAAGATTACAGATCTAGGTGGAAAACCGGCTTTTCCGGTAAATCTTAGCATAAATGAAATTGCTGCACATTATACTCCAAGCCATGATGACAAAACACTTGCTCATGGGTTAATCAAAGTTGACTTTGGTGTTCATATTGATGGATGGGTGGCAGATAATGCATTCTCTGTTGACTTAGATAATAGCGAAGAAAATAAAATGTTAATAAGTATATCTGGATCTGCCTTACTTAAAGCTTCTAATATAACAAAATTAAATATATCAACTGATGAAATTGGTTCTATTATTTCTAAAACGATAGAATCTTCTGGTTTCTCCCCAATAATAAATCTCTCAGGTCATAGCATGGAACAATATGATTTGCATGCGGGAATCACTATTCCAAATGTTGATGATGGAAGAAATGTAAAATTAAAGGAAGGTTTGTATGCAATTGAGCCTTTCGCGACTTCTGGCTCTGGAAAGGTTCGTGATGGCAGACCTTCTGGAATATACGATCTAAAAGACATGAAAAAACCAAGAAGTCCTATAGCAAGAGAAGTTCTGGAGTTTATAGAAAAAGAATATGATACTCTTCCTTTCTGTTCAAGATGGATTGCAAAAAAACTTGGATCAAGAGCCTTGTTTGCTCTCAAAGAACTTGAAGCAAATGGGAATCTACACCAATTTTCCCAACTCGTTGAAGTTTCAGGAAGAAATGTAAGTCAGGCAGAGCAGACGATTCTTTTAGAAAAAGATAAAGTTACTGTGACGACGCTGTAAGATTCAATCGTAACGATTATATCTCTTTAGATTCTCATGAGAAACCAAATATTTAACATCTCCAACAAATTTCCGATCTTCTGTATATGATTCTATATATTCTAAGCACATCTCTTCCAAAATTGAAGTTGCCATATATCCAGCTCTAGTTTCTTTTGTCATGAAATTTCTTGATAGAATTACCTTATAAATTTATCCTAAATAACTACCTTCCAGAGAAATTGCTGATTTTGCACTATTCAGGAATGTATCTTCAATTTTTTTGTAAACTTCAAGAAGAGGTTTGCTTACACTTGGTCTGACTTTTTTGAGGGCATCATTAAAATGCTCTTCTGTTACAAATTTGGAATCAAGAGACTCTCTCAAAGAAAGCATTGCAGCTTCTCTGGCAACCGCCTCTAAATCAGCTCCTGTATAACCTTCTGTTTTTTTAGACAGTTCTTTCAGAAGAAGTTCTCTTTTCTCTTTTGGAAGTTCTTTTTTTCCGTCTCCAATTGGCATTTTCTTTGTATGGATCTCAAGAATCTGTAATCTTCCTTTTTCATCAGGAGCTCCTATTAGAAGAATTTTATCGAATCTTCCTGGCCTTAATAGCCCTGGGTCCAACATATCTGGTCTATTTGTTGCTCCTATAACAAGTACATCATTCAAATCTTCAAGGCCATCCATCTCTGCAAGCATCTGGTTTAAAACACGTTCTGTAACTTTTGTTCCAGCATCAAGCCCCCTCTTGCCTGCTAGGGCATCTATCTCATCGAAAAATATTATACATGGTGCAACCTGTCTTGCTCTTTCAAAGATTTTTCTCATCCCCTCCTCTGACTTACCTACCCACATACTAAGCAAGCTTGGGCCTTTGACTTGAATGAAATTTGCCTCTGCTTCTTTTGCAACAGCTTTAGCAAGCAAAGTTTTTCCTGTTCCAGGGGGGCCATAAAGAAGGATTCCACGAGAAGGCCTTATTCCCATTCTTATAAAAGTTTCAGGATGTTTTAATGGCCATTCGACAGCTTCCTGAAGTTCCTGTTTAATTTTATTCAGTCCTCCGATATCATTCCATCCTACGTTAGGAGTTTCAACTAAGACTTCACGCATTGCACTAGGTCTGACTACTTTAAGAGCTTCCATGAAATCTTCATTTTTTATTATAAGTTTTTCCAGAAATTCATTAGGGATTTCTTCTTCCCCTTCCATTTTTATTTTTGGAAGAATTCTTCTAAGGACTATCATAGCTGATTCTTTGCATAGAGATTCTAAATCAGCTCCTACAAATCCATGGGTTACAGAGGCAATTTCATCGAGATTAACATCTTTATTCAAAGGCATTCCTCTTGTATGAATCTTCAAGATTGAAAGCCTTCCCTGTTTGCCAGGAACATTTATTTCTATTTCCCTGTCGAATCTTCCTGGTCTTCTTAAAGCAGGATCTAAGGAATTAACTCTGTTCGTGGCCCCTATAACAATAACTTTACCACGGGATTTAAGACCATCCATCATTGTCAAAAGCTGTGAGACAACACGTCTTTCCACTTCTCCTGTAACTTCCTCCCTTTTTGGAGCAATTGCATCAATCTCATCAATAAAAATAATTGCAGGCGCTGTTTTCTCAGCTTCTTCAAAAATATCTCTTATCTTCTTCTCAGATTCACCATAAAATTTGCTCATTATTTCCGGTCCATTCAGCAAAATAAAATTTGCCTCAGTCTCAGTTGCTACTGCTTTCGCTAGAAGAGTTTTACCTGTTCCAGGAGGGCCATGCAATAAAACACCTTTTGGGGGTTCTATTCCTAATTTTCCAAAAATCTCCGGATGTTTTAATGGTATTTCAACCATTTCCCTGATTTTTTTTATTTCGTCTGATAATCCACCGATATCTTCGTAAGTTATCTCAGGAATGTTTTCCTCTGTTATTTCAACTGCCTTTGGACTAAGAGTAACTTGTGTGTTTTCAGTTATTATTACAGGCTGAGATGGATTTGCATTGATAACTAAGAATTTGATCTGTGTGAATCCCCCTACCTGTCCTCCAAATCCCATTCCACCAAACATGTCTCCGAGCATGTCCCCCAGCTCTCCTCCAAGTTCTTCTGAAAATAAATCTCTACGTCTCTGGACACCACCTAAAACTACGACATCTCCCTTGACAACAGCTCTTCCTAACAATCCACGTCTTAAATTCTCTGGTTCTGCCTGAACCATTATATTTTTCTGCGCGGGAGCTATCATGATTTTTTTTGCTTCTTTTATTTCTGCCTTAAAAACCCTTACAGCTTCTCCGATACCTGTCTTTGCATTTCTTCTCAAAATTCCATCTATCCTTATTATTCCCTCACCAACATCTGCAGGATATGCTCTATCTGCTATTGCTACTGTTTCCCTATTTCCTTTTATTACTATAACATCCCCTCTTCTTATTCCCAGCTCTCTCATTACTTCTCCATCTATCCTTGCTATTCCCTTATATGCATCATCCTGCTGTGCTTCAACGACTTTTAGTTGAACTTCTTTTTTATCTGTCATTTTCCTTTTTTTGTTTTTTTATTTTTTCAAACTCAACTATACTGGGGAGTATTGGCTCCTTCTTCGTTTTTATTTGCTCACTAAAATTTAAACTAAGTCTTCCAAAATCTTCAAAACAGAGCCTTACCATATCATCCATTATCTTTTCTTGCTCTCTTATGAATGAAACTATTTCTTTAGGAATAGATACCGCATAGCTATTCCCAACAAGCCTCATTTTAACATGGAACTGTTTATTCTTCAAGTTAACGAATTTATGGTGTTCTGCTTCATCATTAGGATGCAGAATCTTATGACCACATTTATCACATACAACAGCTCTCATAAGAAATCCATTTTTTTCCAAAGTAACCTTTTTCATTCTGGAATTGCAGTTCTTGCAAAGTATCGGGTTGTCAAAAATATCTTCCATTTTTATTTATTTATGTAAGCATAAACAACCGTGTCTTTTCAGACACGGCAGTTTGGTCGAAAAGAGGTGGGTATACACTCTAATATGTATACATGGAAAGATATACTATTTAAATATTTCGGTGTTTTGGGCTTTGCACAAAGTTATGTAAGCTGCACAAATTAGGTTAGAGTTGCACAAAAATTAGTCTATAGAAAAAGGATGATAAAACCAACCTTTACTTCCTGGGCTCCATTTCCATGAAACAGGAAGTAACTTATGTTCCCAACCAAATTTGTCTATTATCGTTGCTTCAATCTGAACTTGTAAATCCTCAATTTTCTCTGGTAAGCCTATATCATGCAAAAAATTAGGTGGAAAAACTCCTCCAGAATTGGGATT
>JBGPHA010000027.1:0-6869 GCA_041484115.1 Candidatus Nanoarchaeia archaeon
AATAAGTGGACAAGGGCAAGGACTACCATTTCCTAATGTTACAGTTTCAGGAGCTGTAGGGACTAATAAAATAGAGTTCACAGCATACTTCAAGGATGCTTCAGGAAACCAGCAACTTTGCTCACAGACAAATACATTTACTTTTTAATTTTTTAATTTATATATAAGTATATGAAAGGAGGCAATATGACAAGAAAGAATAAAAAAGGTTTGTCAACCATCATTGCTACCCTGTTAATAATCCTCTTGACTTTGGTCTCTGTAGGAATTATATGGGTTGTAATAAGAAATGTAGTTCAAGGTGGAACTAATCAAGTCAGCCTAAGCCAGAAATGCGTCAATGTCGCATTGAGTGCTGTCACCGTTCTTCCTACTGCAAATTTTTCGGCATTTCAGGTTACATTAAAAAGAGGCTCTGATAGTGAAGGCAGCTTGGGAGTAAAGCTTAATGTATTTGGTCCAAATAATAACAGTGGAGTCGGAGATTTTGCAGGTTTCAGTGAACTTACTCCATTAGGCACATTAACAAAAACCATAATAAGTGGACAAGGGCAAGGACTACCATTTCCTAATGTTACAGTTTCAGGAGCTGTAGGGACTAATAAAATAGAGTTCACAGCATACTTCAGGGATGCTTCAGGAGTCACTCAACTTTGCTCACAGACAAATACATTTACTTTTTAATTTTTTAATTTATTTTTGTCTGTTTTCTTTATTTTTTTATATTTAGCGTAAGCTTTATATACAATAGAGAGGTAGTTTTTTTATGACAGCTGAAATCGTTAGAGGTTATCGGCATAAACATCACTGAATGTTCTTCTAGCTGTTGCTATCTTTCTGGTAATGTTTTTATATCAAATTTCACTGAATTAAACTATGGCGGTTGTAGTATAATGGCAGTACGTGCGGTTGTGGTCCGCAAGACGGGAGTCCGATTCTCCCCTTCCGCCCTTTTAACATAGAAAAATGTCAGAAACAGTAAAGGGTTTTCGTGATTTTTCTGGAGAAGATGCCAGGAAAATATCAGAAATTAAGAAAATAATAGTAGAGACTTTTGAAGCTTATGGCTTTGAGCCCGCTGAAACACCAATAATTGAACAGGAAGAATTTGTTAAGGGCTCGGATTCTGGAGATGAGGCCGTTTCCGATATCTTCAAACTTCAGGATAAAGGAAAAAGAAAACTTGCTTTGAGATATGAATTCACTTTTCAGCTCAAAAGGATTGCAAAAAACAAAAAGCTTCCATACAAAAGATACCAGATTGGAGAAGTTTTTCGTGATGAACCTGTGGCACAAAACAGATTAAGACAGTTCACTCAGGCAGACGTAGATGTTGTTGGCTCAGGGGTTAGAAACGAGGCAGAAATCCTTGCACTTACAAATGAAATTTTGAAGAGGCTCGGAGTAAAACCAATAATTCTTATCAATAACAGAAAACTTTTGAATGAAATTCTTGAAGATATTGGAATTAAAAAAAACAAAGAGCAGATTTTGAGAGAGATAGATAAATATGACAAATTAGGAGAAAAACAAGTGAAATACAATCTGAAAAAATTAAATGCAGAGAAAGTTCTTGATGTACTGAAGCAGGGAGAAGAGTATTTCAATAAATTTTCAGGATATAGGGAAATAATCTCACTGATGGAATACTGCAAACTTTATGGCATTAAACCTTTATTTTCACCGACAGTTGTTCGTGGGCTTTCTTATTACAACGGATCTGTTTTTGAAATAAAGGCGCAGGGCATGAGAGATACTTTAATTGCAGGAGGAAGCTACATGATAGATGGAATTCAGTGTACGGGAATTTCTTTTGGACTGGAAAGGATTTCAATGTTGGCGAAATTAAATGTTAATAAAGAAAAAACCTTAGTCATATCATTAGAACAGGACGAAGAGGCTATAAAATTAGCAAGTAAATTAAGAGCAAAAGGAAAAATTGTAAGTTTATATTATGGAAAACCAAGCAAGGCACTGGATTATGCAAACTCCTATAGTTTCCAGAAAGTTATTTTTGTCGGAGAGAAAGAAATAAAGTCAGGAAAATTTAAGATTAAAGATATGGGTTCTGGTAAAGAATCTATCTTTAAGGTTTAAAGAATTATTTTTATTACAATAATATTTATAAATAAATTGAATTAGACTCTTTTATGGGAATATCAAGATTAACCGCGATGATTATGCAGGATAGCAAAGTTAATGTAGAAGTTTATGGAAGAACTGGTAAGTATGGTTTCATTGTTTCTAGAATGGAAAATGACAATTACCGAGAACTAGTAAGTTCTAGTCAATCTTATGATACTAAAAAGGAAGCAAGAGAGGAAGGAAGGAATCTTGTTAAGGAAATAAAAGGTTTGGATTTAAGCAAAATTTGATTATTCAACTTCAATCTCCATTTTCCAGCTGTTGTTTTCTCCTGTGAAGTCAGCACCAGTAACTTTAAGTGGCCTTTCGAACATAGGGCAGTCCAGGACAAAGCTTTCAAACTCACCACCTTCTCCTGCAGCATGAATCTTGTATTTTTCATGGAGTTTCTTCACATCTTGGATAAAGTTTTTATCTATAACTCTACCAAGCCAGGAAGCATTTAATGGGTAAGCAGAAACCCCTATTATTATTACTTTGAATTTATTTTTTATTATATCATCCAGATACTGAAACTCATCTTTGTGCCATAGAGGATTTATACATTGCAATCCAAGGTCGTCGCAGATTTTCTGAATCCTTGAAGCCTGATAGTCAGAATGCAGCGCTCCTGTGATAAGCCCCTGAATTTTATATTTTTTAATAGCAGTTTTAATCACGTCTTCCAGATCTTTTAGTTCTTCTTCCTTAATACCTTTAGTATCTTTTGTTATCAAAGGAAAACCCATAACTTCTGCCTGTTTTAATGTCCTCTTTATAGATGGTGTATGAAACATGTAACTGTCAGGATTCTCAGAATATATGGTTATGAGGCAAGCTATCTCATGCCCTTCTTTTTTGGTGAGCCATGTCGCCATTGTAGAATCTTTTCCACCAGAGAACAAAACTCCAAGTTTCATGGATGAAAGAGGATGAATTAGTTTTTAAGGTGTTTTATTGTTGTATAGAGGAGATTGTAAAGTATATAACGGAAAAATATGGTAAATAAGAGTTATATTTAAAAAACTACAAAGACAATTATAATCATCTTAAAAATGACTGCAGAAGTTTTTTCATTAGAGGAAAAGTTAAAGATAGTTTATGAACAATTAAGGAAAACTAATCCTAAACATGAGTTATTAGCTCTCGCTCAAATTAATCCGGAAAACGGACATTTTAATTTTTCTAAGACTTATTATGACCGTTTTGTTGATTTTAGAGACGAGTTCGGAACTTTAGGACTTGCGAAATATTATGCAGCATTAGAAAAAGTGTTAAAAGACTGATTATTTAGCTAATTCACCTAAGGGATTTTCAAAGTCCTTGTCTATCTTTTCCAGGCGCTTTTTTTTATCTTCATCAAGATCTTCCATTTCTTTTTCAACTTCCTGCCTTAGGTCTGCAAAAGGATCTGGATTATGCTGAAGATAAGTATCTTTAAGCCATATGTAAAAATCTCCAAAATGGGTTTCTTGCTCCAGCCAGATTTTTTTTTGATAGTCGAGGTGAAGTAATGGGGAAAAGGAAAGTATCCTGTTTTCCTTATTAGTTCCTACAAAATCTGTGAAAGAAATTTTTGTTTTTCCTTTATTCTCTGTAAAATGCTGTAGAAGGTTTTCATAGAGCTCTCTTATCTTGTCTTTTATACTGAATTTTTTCTTTGGAAGCGATATATCTGCTTCTCTGAGGGCATTTGTATTTGTTATTTCTTTCTTAATTCTTCTGTTCTCTGTTACTATAGCCTTATTTAGAGATTCCATCAGTTCCTGCAAAGTCACACGTTTGAATCTTGGCATCGGGCTTTTTGGGATCAACTCTGGTATAGACTCAGAGAAATCGATTGTAAGAATCTGTCCCTTTTCCAGGCCAATCTTGTTACTGTCTTTTTCCCCGAAAAGAATTTCGTCTATAGATCTTATGTATTTATTGAGAAGAATTTCAGATTTAATTCTTAGAAGAAGGGCTGCTGCGAGCAAAACCTTGCTGGAGACGAAGAAATCCGCCTCTTCCAAGCTTCTTATTTTCTCAAGATATCTATCTGTAAGAATTGTTATGTTTATGTTCCAGGGATCCAGCTGTTCTGTATTTATCAAATCATAGATTATTTCCTGCCAGCCGATCTCCCTGCTAAACAATAGGTCATGAATCTGTTCTTGTTTAACTTGATTATGTTCTTCTCTTTTCATTATTGCTCTAATTATTTGGAACTTATAAATTTTCTGGGTTCAGTAGTGCCTAATATTTATGTTATGTAGTGGTTATTTTATATTCTTGTAGTACCTAATAAAAAATATTTGTAGTGTCTATTTGATTTTGATTTTTACCCCTTTAAACTAATTATTGGCTGTCATTTTTAAAGAGTAACAGGAACGAAAGGTTTAAATACAAGCAAGTTTTCTAAATCTTATCACCTCTTTTTCCCCAGGAGACGCTCCAAGCTATCTTTTTGAAAGTTTGGAGAATCTCCCAGGGTTATAATCATTAAAAAAGTGATATTGTGGGCTTATTAAGATTTCATTATGATTTTCTTGCCCACGTGATTTTTATTTTTTGCTATCAAACTCGGAATAATGGCATTTTCCACAGTAAACTCTTCCTTGAGAATTCATTAGAAAAACTCCTGGTCCGCATCTAGGGCAGAACTTTTGCCTAACAATAGTATCTCCCTCAATCTTATATTTTAAATACTTCTTGCTGGTCGGCTTGTTCTTATGTGGTTTTTTTCCTTTTTTTTCCTTAGACATTTTGCGGTTGTATCACTTCAGCCTCTTTCTTTTTTTTCAGTTCAACAATTTCTTTTTCTTCTTTTGAATGATAGATATTGGCTTCTATGCTGAATCTCTTAATTCCAAAATTTCCTTTTATTCCCTTAATCTTTATGTTTTCTTTAGGAACATCAAATTTTTTTGAAAGAAGCTCAAGGACATGGGTTCTGCTAGGGGTTATTTCTGATTCCAAAGTTGCCTTTATTTCTTTTCTTTTGAATAAAAGATTATGTTTTTCTTCAAGGATTTTTAATGTCATCGTGTTTTAATTGCAAATTTTCCTTTGTCTTTTATATTTAGTTTTTTTGCAATCTCTGATTTTTCTGGATTTAAGACCTGGATCCTTCCTTTGAAACTCTCAGTGAATTCTTTGGATCCGCATCTAGGGCATTTATCTCCTTCATAAATCGTATTGCATACCTTGCATGCTTTTTGTTTAGCCATTTTATTTTTTCTTCCCTTTTTTTCCTTTTGTTTCTTTTGCCTCTGCTCTCTCTGATTTCTTTTCCTCTTTTTCTCTCTTGATAGAATCTTCTTTTATCCACTCCAATTTTCCAAGCCCTGGCTGCCTCATCGTAAGGCCGATTTTTGGTTCTTCCCCTTTGTGACTTATGGCGACTATTCTTGCCATGCATAAATCTCCTTGTTTAAGGATTTTTTTGCTGGATTTTCCTGTAAGTGTGTTTGTCTTGCTGAAGCTAACATAATCTTCCATGGTTTGGCTTATGTGTATCATTCCCCTCATTGAACCGAGATCTATGAAAGCACCGAAATTGGTTATTTCTGAAATAATTCCATAAATCAGCTCGTGGAGTTCTGGCTTCCAGGCAAGAAGAGTAAATGTTGAATTGTAATATGCAGCGCCGTCTCCAGGAATTAGAATTCCTTCACCGACTCTTAAAACATCTATCACAGAAATTACACGACCAAGTTCCTTGTCGTAATAATCCAAATATGTTTCTCTTAACTGTTTTTCAACAGCTTCTATAGTAGGAATTCCGAATAGCTTCGGCTCCACTCGTATATAATCCTCAACTTCAGTAAGATAGAACATTTTTACCTGTGAGAAATAGTAAAAAATGGTTTTTAAAGCTTACTTAGATCTTTTAGGCCTTTGAGAGAAGTAGGATTCCGATGTTTTCCTTAAATTATCCACAAGTCTTAGCTGCTCGCTTCCAGAAGGAAGAGTTTCAAATTCCTCAATGCTGTCATAACCAGGAACAGTTTGGATTTTTAATTCTGTAAAATGATCTTTATGATCTCGTGTCATTGTAAATGTAGAAGAAGCCATTTCATCTCCAAGAGATCTGAAAATGCTTCCATTTATTTCTCCAGGATATCTCTCATTTTTCATTCCAGGATATTTATGTCCATGAATAACAAGTGTGTAATTAATGGTGCAGTGGGCTTCTGTTTTTAGATATTCGAAAAGTCTTCCTTCAATTTCTCCATATTCTAGAGGAATTGGAAATTTTATAGTTAGCCTGCCCATTAATTTTTCAAGGTCATCCATAAAATTTTATTCTTTAAGAGGTATATAAATATTATTGTGAAATTATATAATCTCAATCTTCTTTTTCTGTCTTATTATTAGTTTGTGATTTCTTATTTTCTTTTGCAAGCCACGATCAAGCGTGGCTACAATAGCTGTCGGATTTTTCTTTGCAAGTTTTATTATCGCACTGTCTGCATCTTTCCCTGGAATTTTAATGCGTTTGAACTCGTTCTTTTGGATTATTTCCAGTGCCAGTTCTGCGCCAAGTCCCTTTAGTTCCCTAATTACCTGCTCAGGTATAATTGCTTGCATACCTTCTTTCTCAAAGATATGGAAAAAATCTATCTTTTGCTTTATAGCTGTTAGAATGAAACTTGTATCTAATATGATCTGCTTCATTTTTTATTAAAGAAAAGGCAATATAAAAATATTTATAAGCTTTAACAGGCAGAAAATTAAATGGGGGATATTGAAAAAAAACTGAG
>JBGPHA010000028.1:0-6510 GCA_041484115.1 Candidatus Nanoarchaeia archaeon
AAAACTTTCTCTGAAGGAAGGAGAACTGATTCCGGCATCTTCTATTCTAGTTTTTGAAAATGCAGGAAAGAAATATGAATATCCACTTAAAGATCTGATTTCAGATCCAGTCACAGAAGGAAATTTTTTCTTGAAAGAAAAAACAATATCTGGCTCAGGACAGGGTTTTGGGATTTTAGGAACAAGAGATGTTTATCCTGAAGTTTATTTTATATTATTAATTTATTCTAAACAGTCACAAACAGGGGGTGTTGTAACTGAATCTGAAAAAGAAGTTCAGGGAAATGTCTCTACAGGAAATACATTCACATATACTCTACAGGAAGAAGAAAGGGCAGAGTTGAAACCAAAAAGCGTGAGAACTTCTTCAGGGCAGCTTTCTGACGATTCTATTTTTTTAACGAAAGAAGGAAATTTGGTTTCAGTTTCTACAAACTATTCAGAGAAAGAAGAAGGATTTGGAAGCATCTACTCAGGAGAAAAAATAAAAGATTTTGTAATAAACCTAAATAAACTCAACCTCTCACTTGAAAAAGGAAATTTGAAAGTAAGAGTTTTTTATGGAGGAGAAGAAATAGTTTCCCTTGAAACAATGATTGGTAATGGCACAGTCTCCAATGGGAGTCAAATTATTGCTCCAGCTACCCTACAAATTCCTGAAATTATAGCAAATGAAACCTTTAACAAACTCGAAAGCATAAACGCAATACCTATAATAAATACTACAGAACTAACTGCAAAAGAGAAGGCTGTTCTGGAAAAAGAATTTGGGAATATTTCTTTGGGAGTAAAAGAGGAAAAAACAAATAATGGTTTTATAATAGTAAGATATGAATTAAGAGAAGACACTTGGGTTAATTTTTCTTATAGTTCTGATTTAGATAATAATACTTTAAATCTTTTTATTCAACAGGACAAAATAAAGTGGCTTAAAGATTTGACCAAAAAATATTCTGTTTAATCCCTAATTTCTTATCAAAACCCAACAGAGATCTTTCTTATAACGAATTTTATTCCTGCTACCTCTGATATAACCGCTGAAATAACTAAGTTTCCAACAGCTGCCTTAAATAATCCCTCATTGACAGGTATTTTTGCAGCAGCTGCAAATTTCCCTACTACTCCTTCTATTTCTCCTTTACTCAGTTTTATAGGAGTTGGTTTTCTTCCCATTATCCCAGTTACAAGAATATTTTCCTCAGGACCGTTGCATTCCATAATTTTTACCAAAGGGTCTCTTACCATGATGTTAATTTTTCCAAGATTTATCTCTTCAGAAGTCGGCGTCGGTTTCAAATACCGAACAGTTTCAGGAAGAGCTGGTTCGGGTATTCTTAAAACAGGAGGAATTTTCCTAATCCTGGGTCTTTGAACAGGATTTGAGACCATTTTAAGTTCTGGAAGCAAGCCAATTCTTTTCATCTCAGAAATTTTTTCGTAATCTTTTTTTATTTTTTCTTTGACAAACTCTTTTACTTCTTCTTTTTTTATTTCTTTTATCGTTTCTCTAGTTTTTCCAATTATAGAAGGAGTTTTTCCCTCCCTCTCTTTTTTTACGAACTCTTCGGCTTCTTCTTTTATTTTTAATTCTCTATAAGCAGCAGTATTTTCAATTATTTCTCTTGTTAGTCTTAAAAAAAAACTTGCCCTGAAATCATTAGATATTTGTCCCGGCATTTGTACCTTCTCCTAATTTTTTCTCTTTCGGAGCTGTGGATTTTTCAATTTCTTCTATCTCTCTCGTCATTTTTTGAGGAGAAGTTTCCATGACAGAAGTATTAGAATTAATAGGAGCAGAGAATACTTGAGAAGGGAATTGAACCATATTTCTCTGTTGATTAGTAGGAATTACTGGACTCTGATCTTCAGTTCTTACTTCATGAATTAAGGCGAGCCCCTTTCCTATGAGTCCTGATTGTTGGGATAAATTCTCTAATTTTTCCAAAATCTTTTTTGCTTCTAAATCACCGAAAGAAGAAAGTTCTTTTTTTGCAAGAGTTTTTGCAGAAATTTCAAATAAATCTAGGAGTCTTGATATCTGACCGGAAAGACTGTCAAATTTTGTAGAGAGGTTCACCATTACTTTTTGAAGCCCTATGAAATTTTCAATAAGAGCCCTTTCAACTTTTATTTCCTTTGTAGAATGATAAACAACCTCTGTGGACTTAGGTTCTACCCATGTTCTTCTTCTTATGGTCCTGGCTTTTTCACTCCTTTTACTTTTAGAAGAAGCTTTTTTAGCCATCTTTTACTGAATGATTTCTTATTTATAAATTTACTCTTGATTTAGAAGATATCAAGCGTTTCTTCCTGTGAATCGACATCGCTAGAATTATTTTTTTCTCTAACCATTGGATATTCTGTTCCAGGAATTATAGGAATCTCTTCTTCATCATCTGAAGAATTATAATGGGGGGTATCTTCTTCAACTGATTCCCCTCTTTCTTCTTCATTATATTTTTCTGCCTCTGTGGGTCCTGTTTCTTCTTTTACTCCTTTTTCCAGTTCTGAGATATATTCTGCTATGTCTGAAGCTACATCGGCATTTACACTTATGCTGGAAATTCCTTGTTCAATAAGAAATTTGACCATCTCTTTTTTGCTTCCTGCCTGACCGCAGATACTTGTTTCAACATTATTTTCTTTGCATATTTTTATCACATATGAAAGCTGACTTAAAACAGAAGGATGAAAGTCATCATATAAGTCTTGAACTTGTTCATTTCCTCTGTCAATAGCTAGGGTATATTGTGTCAGGTCATTTGTTCCGAAAGATATGAAATCAATACCATCTTTGCAGATTTCTTTTATTATTTGTACAGCTGCAGGAGTTTCTATCATTACCCCTACTTTTGCATTTTTAAAATCAATCTCCCTAAGAAATTCTTTAAGTTTTTTAACTTCTTCAAGAGAAATCACCTGTGGAGTTAATATCCCTATTTTTTTTCCTTTTTCAGAAACACGCTTCATCGCATTCAATTCTGCAATAAGAATCTCTGGATTTTTTAATGAGAATCTTATACCATGCATTCCCAGCATAGGGTTTGCCTCAATTTTTTCAGGGGCACCCTCCAAGTTTTTGAATTCATCACTCCTTATATCTGAAGTCCTAACCCATATCTCATCAAAATAATCAGATATTTTTTTGATCCCATTGAAAATCATTTCCTCATAGTCTTTAATTTTTCCTTTTTCAATAAAATAATTTGGATGTTTTCCTGATTCTGCAATCGTGCCTTCGAGCCTTGCAAGTCCAACACCCTTTAAACCTGTCCTGGAAGCACGCTCTGCAAAACTAGGAAGATCAAGTATTACTTTGAGTTGTGTTCTTGTTTTGCTTTTTACAGGCTTGATTTCTTTCTGAACAGATTCTGAAACTTTTCCTTTGTAAATTTTTCCTGTGAATCCATCGACGGTAATGACCTCTCCTTCTTTCAGTTTTGTCGTTGCTTCCCCTGTTCCTACAACTGCAGGAATCCCCATCTCTCTTGAAACAATCGCTGCATGTGCTGTGAGACCTCCTTCATCAGTAACTATTGCAGAAGAACGTTGCATTGTGACTACCATATCTGGATTTGTCATTTCTGTAACTAGAATATCCCCTTGGATAACTTTTTTTAAATCTTCTACTCGGTGAACTATCTTTACTTTACCCACACCGATTCCAGGAGAAGCTGCGAGTCCTTTCAGGATTATTTCTCCTTTCAATTCTTTCAAATCCTCTGAAGAAAATCTTTTTTCCAGAGTTGTTATAGGCCTTGTTTGGACAATATAAATCTCATTATTCCCTATTGCAAACTCTATGTCCTGAGGCTTTCCATAATGTGTCTCAAGTCTAAGCGCAATTTCAGCAAGTTTTGTTATTTCATGATCTTTCAAGACCTGTTGTTTTGCTCTTTCTTCTTTAAGCTTGATTATCTCTTGGCCACCTGCAGCATTTCTTGTTATTGCAATTTTTTTATCCCCGATTTCTTTTTCTAGAACCTGGAGTTCTCTGGAAACAATATACCTGTCAGGAGTTATTCTTCCTGAAACAATTCCCTCTCCAAGCCCCCATACAGCTTCTATGATTACCTCTTCTCTTTTCATAGAAGGATCTTTGGAAAAAATTACCCCAGATTTGTCAGAATCAACCATTTTTTGGATTACAACAGCAAGACTCGCTGTCTCGTATTTGAACCCTGTTTTATTTCTGTAATATACAGCTCTCGGCGTGAATAAAGATGCAAAACATTTTTTCACAGCTTTCAGTAGTTCTTCCTTTCCCTTTATGTTGAGGAAAGTGTCCTGCTGCCCTGCGAAGCTTGCTTCTGCTAGATCCTCTGTTGTGGCGCTGCTTCTAACAGCAACAAAAACAGGCTCAGACGTTTTTTTTATTATATAATGCGCTGGTTTGTCTCTTAAATTTGAATCCTCTGCACTGAGAACTTCATATGCTTCGAGAATTTCATTTTTCATCTCTTCTGGGAGTTTAGCTTCTACTATAAACTCACGGACTTCCTTTGTTATTTCATCAAGTTCCTCAGTATTTTCATAATTTATTTTTCCAAGAAGAGTCTTTATTTTATCATAAAGACCTGCAGTTTTTATGAAATAATCATATGCCTGTGCCGTAATTACAAATCCAGGAGGCACAGGAACTCCTAGATTGTATATCTCAGAAAGGTTTGCACCCTTTCCTCCAGCGATGCTTCCAGAATTTTTGTTTAATTCAGAAAACCATTTTACGAAATCTGATCTTTCTACTAAAACCTCTTTTTTTGAATTCATATTTAGTAAAAATAGAAGAGATTAATAAAGGTTTTTGTTGAATAATACTTTTTAATTACCCATCTATCAAAATTTATAAATACTTTTTTCTTTAAACGATAATGGGATTTTTCAGGGGGGGAATCATTTTAATGTTGGGAATTCTTCTTTTTTTATCATTTTTTATAATGAACTCTTTTTTCATCTTAAGCTCTTCTTTGAAATATGAAAATGTTAAAACTGACTTATACCCACTTGTGAAAGATATGTCTATGTCAGGAACAGGACTGATTCCAAAAGAAATCATAGGGAATTTTAATTTGACAAACGCTGCAACAGATTCTTTAAATGCGTTTAAATATTACTGCAGTAACCAGAATAACACACATTATGTTTTCAGTTATCAAGGATACACTATTGATGTACCGTGTCAACTTGCAAATTCCAGCAGCCCGGAATCTTTTATTAATGAAACTTATAATAGTGCTATTCATGATATTTATTATAAGCAATATGACTGCAAATTTTGGGATTGTTTTTCAAAAACAAAACTTCCTTTCTTTTTAGTTTCAGAAAAAGCCATGAATTACTGGAAGAGCAAATTTTATTTTTTCTTATTGTCTTCCCTGATTCTAATAGCATTAATATTCCTATTTGTTGAACAAAAAATGAATACTTTGACAATTGTTGGGTCTTTGCTTGCACTCTCAGCTTTCCCTCTTTTAAAATTGAATGTTCTTCTCCTACTCCTATTTGGGATTTTATCACTGGCAGGAAATTTTTCTGCTTTGATCAACATATTTTTAAGCATATTTTTAAGCTCCACACACGGAGTTTTTTTGTTTTCTTTGATATTAGGAATTCTTTTGATTGGAACAGGAGTTGGATTAAGGTTATGGAAACCAGATCTTATAAAGAAAAAACTTTCAAAAAAAGATGTTGAAGAGATTGTGAAAGATGAAATAAGTCAAGAAAAGAAAAAACAGAAAAATAAGAAAAAATAATTATCTTATTTTTCTTTATCCATTCTTTTCATGAATCCCTTCAGAAATTTTTGATGTTCTTCATATTTTTTTATTTCTTTGATAGCATATACATCTATACCATCTTTTTTGTGTTTTTCTGTTTTCACAATACTTCTTAGCATATCTGTTATTCTTTCTCCCATTAAGACATTATTATCTGCAACAGATGCTATTTTTTTAGATTGCATCATGAAATTTCCTACCCCCATAAATTTGAAAGAATTTGGCTCTTGCTTTGCTATGATTGTTCCGTAATTTAGAGAAATCCCAAAGTCTATCTTCTCCCTGAAAAGTTTGTTATGTTCATCGAGAGTTTCTTTTATTTTTTGAGAAACTTTTAAGGCATTTTCCTCGTTTTTGAATGTTTTTGTCCTTACAGGAGCAAAAATGAAAAATAGATTGTCACGATCTTCATATACTGCTGCTTTATGTCCTTCTGCAATATCCTTTATCCTTTTTAAGACCTCAGAAGCGCTACCTTCACCATCTTTTGCATTTTTTACCGAAGCCATATTTTTTGTTTTTAAGGTTATCATACTCACGTCTTGCTTGTCTCCTTTAATGGAAAGGGCAAGCTCTGCCTTGCTGCTTTTTGGATTATGAACAATAAGTTCCATATCTAGAGGTTTATCATTTCCCCATTTCTTAGTTTTAGAGTTTATGTAACCTATAAAAGTTTTTTGATATCCTCTTTCAAAAAATATGAAAATCACGAATCCTAAAATTGCAAGTATGA
>JBGPHA010000029.1:0-5976 GCA_041484115.1 Candidatus Nanoarchaeia archaeon
ATTATTTATCGTTATCTTATTATTTATCGTTATCTTGATATTTTCTATACTTTTTAAAAATCCATTGCCCAAAATATGTGGAGATTCGGGTTCCTATAATTCTTGCTCAATTGTAAAACCATATTATTGTGAATCTGGAATTCTAGTAGAAAAAGCATCTCTATGCGGTTGCTCTAATCTTTCTAAAATAAATGGAGATTCATGCATCAATAATTTACAAATAGGATCTGAAAATGTGACTTTAAAATATATTCTCGATGGAGTAGAGAAAAAACTTGAATTCACAGTTTACAAAGGACTGGCAGATAATCTTTCAGAATTATCTAGGGGGATATCTTATACAAATGGAGAAAAACCTGTGAGAGCTGATTTCATTTTTAAAAAAATAAATGAAGAAGAACAGAGGGATCTTCTTTTACCTTTGGTCATAAAAATACAGAATTTGACGAAAAATAAAGATGAGCAAGCGAGAATAGCAATAAGTTTGGTGCAGAATATACAATATGGATTTTCAAATAAAACAAGCAAATTTTTTGGAAATAATGTGACTTACTCAAGATATCCTTATGAAGTCTTATATGATTCTCAGGGGGTATGCGGGGAAAAATCAGAGCTTCTCTCATTTTTACTCACTAAACTTGGTTATGGAGTTGTTATTTTTTATAATCAGAAAGAGAATCATGAGTCTGTAGGAATCAAATGTCCTATTGGGGAAAGCTATAAAGGAACAGGATACTGCTTTGTTGAGACAACAGGACCAGCAATAATCACAGACGGTTCTATAGAATATGTGGGTGGTATAAAACTTGAGTCAGATCCAGAGGTAATTTTGATATCAAATGGATCTAGCTTATCTGCGAACCTTAGAGAATATGGAGATGCAAAAACAATGAGTAAAATAAGGCAAGGAAAATTTGTATTATTTAGAAATTCAGAGCTTGAAATTCTTACGAAAAGGTACGGTTTAATAGAACAATATAATCCTGCTTAATTATTCTAGAACAGCTTTTATTCTTCGTACTCCCGCTGCGTTAGATTCTTCTTTAATTATTCTGAATTTGCCAATCTCTTTCGTGTTCTTAACATGAGGGCCTGTGCAGATTTCTTTTGAGAAACCCCCTATAAAATAAACAGAAACTATTTCTGGGTATTTGGTCCCGAATTCTGCCTGCGCCCCAATTGACAAGGCTTTCTTTAAGGGCATTTCCTCTTTTTCAACAGGCATGGCTTCTGAAATTTTCTTGTTAATAAAAGCCTCGACCTCTGAAATTTCTTTCTGAGTAAGTTTTCTTGGAAAGCTAAAGTCAAAACGCAACCTTTCAGGGGTTATGTTAGAACCTCTTTGTTTAACTTCAGGACCAAGAATAGCACGCAGTGATTCGTTTAATAGGTGAGTAGCAGTGTGCAAACGAATTGTTTTTTCTGAATGATCTGCTAGGCCTGATTTGAATGTGCCAGTAGAAGATGTTCTTGAAAGTTCTTGATGTTTTGCAAGTTCTTGTTGGAATGAGGATCTATTAAAAGTTATTTTATTCTCCTTACATAAATCTTCTATTACTTCTAAAGGAAATCCATGTGACTGAAAAAGCAAAAAGGCATCTTCACTAGATAGATTTTTTTTATTTTTTGTTAATTTAGTAAACACACCCAAACCTCTTTCTAATGCCTCTTCAAATTTTCTTTCTTCGTTCCTTATTATTTCATATATTTTTTTATAGTTTTCTTTTAGGTTCCCATAGTCTGGATAAATATACATAATTTTATCTATCAATGAAGAGACAAGATCTCCGCTATTATTTAAGTTATAAATTAGAACATAAGATCTTCTAATGAGCTTTCTTAATATGTACCCTTGACCTTTATTTGACGGAGTTACACCTTCTGCAGCAATGAAAACAGCTGCTTTTACATGGTCGGCAATTATTCTCATTATTCTTTTATTCTTTTCTGTCGTATATTTTATCTTATAAAGATGTTCAATTTCCTCTATCATTGGCTTCCAAACTTCTGTTAGGTAATTATCATTTAAGCCATTTAGAACAGCAAGAGTTCTTTCAACTCCCATCCCAGTATCAACATTTTTTTGTTTTGCCGGAAGAAATTTCCCTTTTTCATCTTTGTTATATTGCATAAAAACATCATTCCATATCTCAAAACCATTGACAAACATTTCTGTGTCAGGACCGCAAGGCCCTGTTTTTCCTGCAGGTCCCCACCAGTTATCTTCTTTTCCAAGGAATTTTATCTTTTTTATTCCCAAATATTTCCACGTTCTCTCTGACTCTGTGTCTTTAGGGGCATCTTTGTCTCCTTTGAAACAAGTTACACTTATTTTTTCCGGCTTTATTTTCAATTCTTTTGTCAAAAACTCGAAGCTCATTTCTATAGCTTCTTTTTTCCAGTAATCTCCCAGGCTCCAGTTGCCCAACATCTCAAAAAATGTGTGATGATAAGTATCTCCAACTTCCTCTATATCACTTGTCCTGATACATTTTTGGACATTTGCGAGCCTACTTCCTAATGGATGTTTTTGTCCAAGTAGATAAGGAACTAAAGGATGCATGCCTGCCGTTGTAAAAAGAACAGTTGGATCATTTTTTGGTACCAAAGATTCAGAAGGGATTATTTTGTGATTTTTTGACTTAAAAAATTCCAGATATTTCTTGATAAGCTCCTTTCTTGTAATCATCCAATTGTGAAGAATCCAAGTTTTAAAAATTATGTGATTAATCATATAAATTTATTTAAAATGCATCTTGTACCACTTTTCATGAAGGGGATAATATTACCAAAAACCCATATTAAGAGAGTAAATCAAGCACCACTCGTCTTTTTAGCTGGACCAATAAAAGGAGCTCCAATCTGGCAGGATGAAGCCATAAAAATACTTCTTTCTTATCCATCCCATCTAATGGTTGCCTCACCAAGAAGAAGTGTAAGTCCTGAGTTTCAACAGTATGTTGTACAAGGGGACAATAGCTATTTTCCTAGACAAAGAGCATGGGAAAGACATTACTTAGATATTGCTTCAAAACAGGGTGCAATTTTATTTTGGCTACCTGGTGAGATTGAACATAGTTGTGAAAAAGCTTATGGAGCAATGACAAGAGTAGAATTGGGACAATGGACGACAAAACTTAATCTTGATAGAACTTTACCTATTTGTATAGGAAGTGATGGAAAATTTTCAGAATTGGATACGATAAAATATGATTTATCGCTTGATGCCCCTGAAATAGAATTGAAAAATACTCTAGAAGAAACTTGTTTTGAAGCGACAAGATTGGCTTTTAAGTAGCAATTAAATATTTCTAGACCTGCAATTCATTAAGTCTTCTTTGTATCTCCCTTAACTGAGATTCTATATCCCCTTCGTCATAAGAAGACTCTTTTTTCTTCCCAACATATTCTTCTTCTTTTTCTATCTTTTTTTCCCGCCTTAGCAAGCTTGGAATTTTCAGGCCAGGAAGAAAATTTTGTAATTTTTTTATTTGTGTTTTTGTTTCCTTAATTTTCCAATATGCTCTGGATTTCAGTGCAAGTTCCCTCATTCTTAAATCACTGTATCTTGCTATTGCTTTTGAAATATTCATAGAATTTAGCTCTGAAGACAAGATACTTTTCTTTGTTTTCAAAGCCTCTGTATAATCCAGCTTTATGTGTATGAAATTTTCAGAAGGCATTTTATACTTTAGAAAAAATGTCGCTTCCCATTTTTTCCATTTCCATCTTCATTTTTTTTAGTTCATTTCCCCAGGAATTCAGTTCTTCCTCTTCTTTTTCCTTTAGCCTTTTTGTTTCTGCCAGAATTCCTTCTATATCTGAGATTTGGCTTTTTATTCCCTCTAGAAGTTTCAGTCCTTCTTCAAATCTGTCTATCCTTACGAAGACTGGGCCTGACGATTCACTGGGAACTCTGGAAACCTCCTTCATTCTTTCAGTTCTTCTTGGGGCTTCTTCATATTCTTCCATTTCTTCTGTCATTGGCTTTCTCAAAGGTTCCTGCATCATTCTGGCCTCATCATCATCAGAGACTTCGTCCGCATGTAGATATTCTTCACCTCTTTCCCCAGAAACTGCATCTTTTATAGTATCACGAGAAAATTTCTTTCCTAGAGAATTTGAAGGGAAACTTGGAAGCTGGTGAATAGTTCTATCATCCATATCGGGAAAGTCGGGAAGTCTTGGAAGCCTAGGCAAAGCAGGAATATCTTTTTCACTCTTTTTTTCTTTGTTACTAAAAAGCCCCATTTTTTCTTTTATCTATATTCTAAGATATATATAAAATACAATACAGGTTTAAAAACTTATTTCTTAATGTTAATTAAATGAAAGAAACTCTTACCGAAAGGTATTTATTTGAACTCTATTTCATGGTAAAATGCTTAAAAATTTGCTTAAAGAAGTAATCTCCTTCGTTGCAGGAAAACAGGCAGAGGATATAGTAGATCTTCTTGATACACATAAATACATCAATGAATTTGTAATAGCCAAAAAACTGAACCTGACCATAAATCAGGCAAGGAATATACTCTATAAAATCTCTGATTACGGCTTGGTTTCTTCTATCAGGAAAAAAGATAAAAGGAAAGGTTGGTATACTTATTTTTGGAAGATAGAAATTATGAAATCTCTGGAATTTCTTAGGGAAAATCTCCTAAAGAAAATAGAAAATACAGAGCACCAGGTAAAAAGCAGGGAGACGAAGAGATTTTATGTATGCCCAAGATGCCATATAGAACTAAGCGAGGAAAATGCTCTTATTAATAATTTCACATGTAACGAATGCGGTTCTGTCCTTGTTCTTAAGGATAATAGTAAATTAATAAGAGATTTAAGAAAAAATAAAGAAAAACTTGAAAAAGATTTAATGACAGTTGATGAAGAGATATCAAAGGAAAAAGAAAAAGACGAAAAAAAGAGAACTAAAGAAATGAAAAAAGAAGAAAAAATTCGCTTGAAAACGGCCAAATTAAAGAAGAAAATGAGGATCCATCTAAAAAAGATAAACAAAATTTCTGATGGGAATAAGAAAACAAACAAAAAAGATAAAAAAATAAAAAAGAAGTCTAAAAAAAAGAGAAGATAAAGAATGGACAATCATTACAGAATTTCTGGAAGAAAAATAAGTATTTTCAACTCTCTTAGTGTGACCTCTATCTTAATTTTAATTAATATTGCAGCCTTTATTTTTTTCTCTATCCTTATTGCTGCGGGAGTAATACCACTAGATCTTATTGCAATTAAACCATCAAATATTTTCGCGGGAAAATATTTATGGACTTTTATCACGAGTATATTCATGCATGCAGGTTTTGCCCATTTATTTTTCAATATGATTTCTCTCTTTTTTATAGGATCTTTTGTTGAAAGAATAATCGGTAAGAAGAGATATCTCTGGTTTTATATGATCTCTGGACTTGTTGCTGCCATATTCTTTGTTTTTCTTGCATATTACCTGGGCAACAATCCATTAGGGGCAAAAATATTTGGAAACCCCGGAGAATTTGGAGTCGGAGCATCTGGTGCGATATTTGGACTTGCAGGCCTACTTGCTGTATTAATTCCAAACAAAAAAGTATATTTGATATCGGGGCCATTGATAGCAATAATAATGCAATCTATCTTGGACTCAGCTTTTCCTAATTCTTCTTGGTTAGGATTACTTAGCATATTAATTACATTTTATATTTTTATAGCAATATTTACCATGTTTTCATTTAATCCAGCGACAAGAAAAGTTTCTATTCCTATAGAAATGCCATTTTGGATGTTGCCAATTATTGCAATAGTCCCTCTTGTAATAATTGGAATTTTTGTTCCACTTCCTATAGGAAATACCGCACACTTTGGAGGGCTTTTAGCTGGGGTTGCTTATGGAATCTACTTGAAAAATAAATACAAGAAAAAAACGAGATACCTCAATAGATATTTTTCTTAAGAAGATGAAAAGAAAAAAAGGGGAAAAAAATAGGA
>JBGPHA010000030.1:0-5969 GCA_041484115.1 Candidatus Nanoarchaeia archaeon
GAATTTGAAACAGAAGACTATGCTTTACTTCTTTTTTACATCCCTAGAGAAGTTCTGGAAACAGGAGAAGTTGTTTTTGACACCGTTCTCGCAAGAAGAAATGTTAATGTCAGAAACGCGGAAAGATTGTGGGCAGAAGCATTAGATTTGTTAAATTCAGAATGTCCTCTAGAAACTTGTGAATGGTGTGAGAAAGTTTAATTCCAAATTAGAGAATTATGTTTTTCTATTATCCCTATAATAGTTTTTCCTTCATTTCCATTTATTTCAAATGGAATTGGTATCCCATAGTTTACCTGTTCAAAAATATAAAAAAAGCCAATGTAAGCTCTTTCAAGCTCTTCTATTGTTTCATATGACTTCAAAAAATAAGCAGAAGACTCCCCTGTTCTAAATCCAATGCCATATTTATGTGACTTATCAACAAGAGGTTTCAAGATATCAATATCTTCTGTCGCTCTTTCCATACCCTTTTCATAAGTATCTCCGATTTTTATTCTTTTCCTATTCTTTTCTCAATCTATCACCCTATAAAGCTGCACAGTAAACCATTCCCCCTCTGCATCCGGGTCTTCCACAAAAATATTTTTTCTTAGGATAAATCCAACTTTTCCTTCCAATTCTTTTTTCAATTCTTTTTTGAGTTTGCCTTTTATTGTTTGATTGACCTGGAATAAAACGTGCCTGCTTAATTCAAAAGGCTGACCATCTACATTTACATGTGCATAAAAACTATCTAAAGCATAAGAAATTGCCTCAACACTCCGAACATTTCCCATAATATCAACAACTCTTCCTTCTGTATCATATCCTAGAGGGATAAATTCAGGTCTTTCTGAAGTTCCACCTTCAGGTTCTGATGCCCATCCTTCATCCATAGAATTCAGATCATTCCATCTTTTTTAATAATTATTCTCTTCTAAAATATGCTTCCAATCCCCCCCTTTTTAGAGTATACAAATCTTTAAAAATAAAACGGGTTATTTTTACCTGCAATGACACTTAGGAAAATTCTAGGTCTGGAAAGGAAATTGGCTATCTTTGGAACATTAGGAACCTTGTCTGCTGCAATTCCTTCCTCCGTATTTGCACAAGAACAGCAAAGAGGCCCTCCGCCAGTCACCGCCCAGGCAGGATTTGAATTCTTTTTAGCAAGAGGTGGTGAGATAGCAAGCCAGTATAATAACAGATGGTTCTCCAACCTTCGTGCAAATCTTTTTGAAATTGGAAAATTCCATGCAGAAGTAGGAATATTTTTGGGTGGAACTAACAGATTATTTGTAGAACTTCCAAAACATATTCAAACTTTTCACGAACACTTCGGTGGAAGTTTGGTTTATTCACCCATAAATAACCTTTCATTTAATCTTTCTTATATAAGATTCAATACTGATATCTCAAATTCCCCTTTGATAAATGAAAAAGGAGAGAGGCCTTCAGGAGGAGCTTATGACGCATTGAGCTCAGGACTTCGATATGCTCCAAATGAAAGAACTTCTTTAACCGGTGAATTAAGCTTTCATTTATTAGACAAGGCATATATTGGAAGAACCCGCTTCAGATTTATTGGAAGAACAAGAATAGGCCAGTATAATATAGAAGCCTCTTTACATAGAATTGAACATGGAGTAAAACAACAAACTTACTATAATCCTTTTTATCCATGGCAAATATCTATAGGTCACAGGATACCTGGTACAAATGTAGAGATGAACATTACTTACGGAGACAGAAACTTTCTTGATTTGCAGGAAAACAAGCCTCAACCAAGAAATGTCCCATTAAGAACATTAACAATAGGCGCAGCTGTAAAAGCACCATATTCTTCTAGAAACCCTTAAATATTCCTTTTTCTTATCTCTTTTATGGCAAGAAATAAAAAAAATTATCCAGAAGGACTTGCAATTCCAGCAGGATTATTTATTGGAATGGGAATTGGATTTTTAACTGGAAATCTTGTGGCCTGGATGTTCATTGGCCTTGGTGTAGGATTTCTGTTCTCATTTTTATCTAAATTAAAGAAGAAGAGATAAAAAAATGGCTAGAAAAAGAGGATTTAAACATCATATCATACATAAGAGCAAATTAACTTTGCTTTTTTTCTTAAAAGTTTTCTTTATGTTATTCTCTTTTTTTTCAGTGATGATCGCCTTTTCCTTAATTTCTCCTTGGGCTACCTTAACTAAGCTTTCCTTATCATCATTACTCAACTGGTCAATTGCTCTTGCATTAGTTATCTTACTGTATCTTTTCTTTGTTATAAGAATTTTAAAACTTTTAAAATTCGAGTAAATTAAATATAAGAAGGCAATTCTTTCCTTTCAGTTACAGTGGAATGGGTATTGCTAATGGTTTCTTTTTCTTTTGTTATCTCTTTTTCCTCTAATTTTTTTATTTTATCCCTAATGGATTCACGAATAAACTCTGTTTTTGTCATGTAATTGTGCTTTTTCATGATTTTTTCTATTGCATTCAAGAATTCTTTTTCCAGCTTGAGACTTACCCCTTTCATAGTAATATTAAGTAATACCTCGTAATATTTAAATTTAACTATAAGGATTTATCTTAGTAATACTCTGTAATACTAAGTATTATTATTAATCATCTTTTTTTGCTTAAAGTTGCAAGAGCAAGAGCAGCAAAGAACAATCCAACATCTCTGAAGGTTATTATTAAAGCCCCGAGATTTGTTAGAATTATCCCTGCAAGTAATATGCTAGAGAAAACTGCAGCATAGAAAGTCTTTTTTCCAGAAAGTAACCACAAACCAAGTATAAGATTTATCGTTTCACTAACGAAAAGAAAATATCCTCTGGTTATGGAATTTCCAACAAAAGAAGGGATAAAACCTACCCATGCTTGTGGATCTGAAAAACCAGAAAATGCAGCATAGATAAAAACAAATGCAAGCCCTATCCTCAGAAATAAAGAGGAATCATATTTCATTTTACTTTTACTGTACAATTATTATTCCTCTCATACCTGGATGAATAGAACAGTGATAATTATATGTTCCAGCTGTTGTGAATGTGTGCGGATAGGTTCCACCGCTTGTAGGAGAAGAATAATATCCTCCACTGCTGGCTCCACCTAATGGTGAGGAACTCAATTCATTTCCAGAATCAGAAGTAACTGTATGCTGCATTACGTCGTTATTTGTCCAGACAACAGTATCTCCAACATTTATCGTTAACATAGGAGTTTGAAATGCAGTATTCTGTATCATGATGTTGTATGTTTTTGGAGTTGTTTGGGGTGTTCCTGAAGATCCTGAACCAGGTTGTACGTTATTAGAATTTATATTTCCAGAAGAACCTGTATAAAGATTATTCTGGCTGCTCTGATTTTTATAAAAATATATTAGAAATCCTCCTGCAATAAGAGCAATGATCAATAAAATAGCAATAATAGTGGTTTTTTGCATATGTATAGCACCCTTCTTATCTTTTAAATTTAACTATTAATTATTATTTAACTGCCTTTAATATGAATTTGCTTGAATAATAACCAACAATGAATGCCAATGTATGGACAATCCCAAAAGCAGCACCTGTTCCAAGCTCCCCCATTCCTAAAAAACTCAAACCCTTTAATGGAATACCTAATGGATAAAAATTAAAAATCTCTGGAAGCACATTATAATAAAGACCAAATAAAGAAGCAACAATTATTCCTCCAATTAGAACCTTGATAAATTCTTTTTTCTTCAGATTCATACCATAGAGAAATATCAATGAAAATACAAAATAAAGTCCTAATTTGATAAGAAAGTATGCTGTATTCTCCATAGGAGTTGAAAAAAACTTATGAGAAAAATAATCTACCCCAAAAACTCCTATTAATGCTGTAAGCAAAGCCCCAAAAATAATCTTAGGATAATCCCTATTCATGTTATCATAATTGTTCTTTTATTCTTAAATCTTGCCGATAATTTTGCTTCTTAGAATAAAGACGATCACAGAATTCAAAATCGCTCCGCTTACCGAATAAATATTCCAATAATTTGAGACAGGCCCTGTCCCAAGAATCACATAAACTAATTCATCAGCCACCATCGCCAATCCTATAGAAAGTAAAATCCAGTTAAATCCAAAATTCTTCAGCATTAAAGCAATTAAAATTAAGATCAGCCCAATCCAAAAATGATGTATCAACACCCCCAATATTCTTACCTTTTGGTCTGGAAAAAAGAAAACAAAAAACCTTATTGCCAGAATAGTTAAGATGAAAACAAGAAAAAAGGTATTTCCTTTATCCATTAATAATGAATATTTCTATTGTTTATAAATTACTATTGCACAGCTATTTTTCCATGAAGATTAGGATTAAGATGATCATGATAACCCCATGTTCCAACTTCGTTAAAAGTAAAACTGTAAGATCCTCCAGGAACTATTCCTTTACATGCATCAAATATTGTACTTTCTTCAGAAGTTCCACACTTTTCTATTCCTGATCCAGGATAAACAGTATGTGTTGGATGACTTGCAGATGCAGGCCAGTGCGTTTCTGTATCTTTGTTAACCCATGTAACTGTGTCTCCTTTTGAAATAGTTAATGTTGCAGGCGTGAAGCCAGAGGAAGTCATTTCTATGACATTAGTTGTTTTTACAACACCCCCTGTTATTCCTGCTCCTGCACTTGAATTTTCTTCAGGATTGTTTACAACACCAGCAGTTTTTATAGGATTTTTTGCAAAAGAGCTGAAAAGAAAAACTGCTCCAATAATAACTACCAGAAGAAGAATTGCTACAGTGATTTTTCCCATTCTAATTCTAAGAAATTACTATATTTAAATTTAATTAAACTAATCTGCTGTCTTTTTTTCTTTCCATGGTGAGAGGCTTTGATTTGCAGGCCCATTCATGACATTTCCTTCTGCCGAGAATCTTGAGCCATGACAAGGACAGTCAAAAGATTTTTCAGAATCATTCCATTGAACAACACATCCTTTGTGGGGGCACATGGCTGAATGTAAGTGAACCTTTCCCCTTTTGTCTTTATAAGCAGCAATCTTCTTTAACCCTGCCTGAATAATTTTCCCTTCGTCTTTCTTTATCTGGGGATAAACATGATCCATTTTAGCCCAGTCAAAATATTGTTCAGCAATGTTCATGCTTTCCTTCATGAATCTTTTTGTTACAAAAACCTCTTTTCTTTTTGGATTGTATATCTCTTCCCAATTATTTCTCTTTCCAAGAATCAAGTCAGATATGAGCATACCTGCTATTGTTCCATGTGTCATCCCGCTTCCTGAGTCCCCTGTAGCTACATATACATTTTCAGAGCCAGGATTTTTTCCTATGAAAGCCCAGCCATCTGAACTTTCAAGAACCTGGCCAGACCACCTAAAAACAATATTTTTAATCATCGGAAAAATCTTTCTTGCCCATTTTTCAAGAGCAAAATATCTTTTTTTCCCATCTGTTTTCTGCCCTGTTCTGTGGTCTTCTCCCCCAACAATCAAAAGGTCAGAAGAACTATCATAATTATAAGTTCTTACATAATGATATGGATCTTCTGTATCCCACAACAAAACTTTTGGGACAGAGCCCTTTGGAATAAGACCTGCTATTACATAGGTCCTGTAAGCTGATTGTTTAAGATAAAGCGAATTTCCATTAACTGGAGCATTTGTAGCAACAACTACCTGTTTTGCTTTTATTTTGAATCCTTTGTCTGTTATAATTCCGGCTGAATCAATCTCTTCTGCATGAGTTTCTGTGAAAATCTGCCCTTTATTTTTCACAATTGATTTTGCTAATCCACCGAGATATTTTATAACATTGAACTGTGCTTGTCTTGGAAAATTTAGGCATTTTCCTATATTATGAAAATTATGGAAATCTAATGGAGATTGGACAAATTTTACTTCGTGGAAATTTAAAGAATACAAAGCTTTCAGTTCCTCTTTCAAATCTTCTCTATTTTTATCAGAAGAAAAAAGATATGCATCAACACGTTCAAAA
>JBGPHA010000031.1:0-4947 GCA_041484115.1 Candidatus Nanoarchaeia archaeon
ACATCAAACAAATCAAAGGTTTTGGCTCAGGGAAATTACAAAAAAGTTCTTAAGAGATTTCGTGCAATTGAATTCTTTAAGCATAGATAAAATTATGGTCTAGATAACATTATATCAAAAGATACTATAATTAAAGCCAATAAAATTTATAAAAGACATTACACCTTCATTTCTCTAGGTTAGGAATTAAATTTAAGAGCTTTTCATCATGAAGAAATTAATTTTTTTATTAATTTTTGGAATATTTTTAATAAATCTTGGAAGCCTAGCTTATGCAGCTTGTTCCGGTGGAGCTGATTTGGATATAAATAAAATAAGCCTTAGTCCAAATAATACTCTGTTCAAGGTTGTGGCAACAGCAAATGGAAATGGAGATTGTCTGAATATTGCTTGGACAAAAGATGATATAAACAATTTATTAAGTCAAAGCTATCCAGAAACAATAACTAATCAAAGCATCACAGGAGATGTTCAATTAACAGAACAAAAAGATACATTTCATACTTCTGTGAATAACGCAGACACTATTTATTCTTATAATATAGGAGATGCAGGATGGGCACCATTATCTTGTAATGCTAACACCTGTTCAAATAAAGGTTATTCTTCTTCTGATTATTATATACTAAACACAATAGGGGAATGCTACTGTGTTTATAAAAATCAACCAATAGCGACATTTGGAACATTTAATGGAATTGGGGATAGAAATGGAAAGGCAATTATTTCATTCTCTGGTTTATCTCCTATGCAAATTAATTATGGTCAAAGTGATGGAACACAAAGTAATGACAAAGTAACGGTTTCTTGGAGAGGAGATCTTTTAGCAGGACATTCTATTACTGCTCCAAATTATAATGTATACATGGATAATAATGGATTTTTTCATTTGATTTCGCAGTCCTCAAATTATCAGACTGTAAAAAATTCTCAAATTGATAATAATGGAAATTCTCTTAGTAATTGTTTAGGGTCTTCAAGTGGTTATAGGTTAATTGGAGGAATAAGCCAAGCTCAAAGTTGTATTAATCTTTATAGCTCAGCTTTAATCCCATTGTTAAATGATCAGCTTCAAAATTATGTTGGGTCAGCAGGTGGTTCTGTTAAATCTGCTTCATTTGAAGGATCAAACCTTGTTGTAAATGAAACACCTTATTCTGCATCTTACCCGCAATTTACTTTAACTTTTAATGCAGCTTGGGCAGGAATTCATTGGGTAACAGGTCAGCCTAAGGTAACTTGCCCCTCTGATAGTTCATTAATAAGTGGAGATAATAAAACCTTATCTTTTAGTGTAAAGAATACTGCTAATGAAAATGGAGCATTTAGCCTTGCTTTAGATTGTGGTGATGTAAGCTCAACATTATCAAATAATAAACTTCTTTTAAATCAAGGGAATTCTACATCAGTTTCAGCAACATTGACCGCTTCTACAAATATTTCTAAGAAAATTGTATGCACTTTCAGAGCTTATCCAACTAGGGATTCATCAAAAACTGATCAATGTTCTTTTAATGTAAAAATTGAACCTTTGCCTAGCACAATAATAAAAAATACTAACAAAGCTATAACTTCAGCCTTTTCACAATCTTCTATATCTAAATCATCATCCAGAACAGCAACTTTAATAATTTTCTTAATTCTTATTACTGGTTCTACCGGATTTTTTATTTATACTAAAATTAAAAAAAAGGTCATAAAGAAGGGAAAGAAATTCATTCTGGAAACTATTGTATCAATGTGGAATGGCCCCGATGGGATTTGAACCCACGACACCTGGATTAAGAGTCCAGTGCTCTGCCAGGCTGAGCTACGGAGCCTTGGAAAAATTTAGAAGAAGAAGTTTAAAATTCTATCTGTATTCTCTCCAGGTGAAATTGCACTTTGTGCACTTAAAGAACTTGGTTTCTGCCTCATCTGTTGCCCTGGTTTGTAGGGTCCAGAAATAGGCTTTGTTGTTACCACACTTTTTACATTCTGCATCGACAATAGGATAAACTTCGACATCCTTATCCTTTATTACTGCGACTTCTTTCTTTTCATTCATTTTTTCAGAAGTTTTAATTTTCATCTTTGATTTTGAAGAATAGCCGCACCTAGGACAGCCCATATTTTTTTTCTTCATTATAAGAACAGAACCGCACCTCGGACAAAATTCCATGTTTTTTATTTAATCTTAATTTATTTAAAAACTTTCCTATTAATTTTCGTGGCAGAACCCTCTTTCTGAAGAAGGTCTTTGCCATTCATAAAATACTAGTTTTACCCATCCAAAATAAGGAGCCAGCTTGAAGACAGCTTTTCCTACTAACATATTTTCTGTTATGCCACTCTCAAAGCTTAGCTGTCCGTTGTTGTTATCTCCTATTGTTGAAAATATCTTTCCATCTTTGGTATCAGTTATGTTAACTATCCTGTGTATTACAGGATTTGTCTGGCCCGCATTGAAAATTATTATATTCCCTACCTTCAGCTTTTTAGGATCTGCCTTTACTATAAGTAATATATCTCCCTTATTGAATCCATTCTTCAAGGAAAAATCTTGGAAATCAAGTTCATTTATAGTGAATTCAGAATATTTATTCTCGTGCCTCTGCCACCATGAATCAAAATTGCTCAGCAAATTTCCTTGGTGGTACATACTGCAGGATTCTACTATTGCAAGGGGAAGAGAGGTTCCTGTAGCAAGGCCCAATGCAGGAAAGAAAATAAATTTTATGAAAATGAAAAGAAAAATTATAGAAAAAGCCCACCCCTTGAAACTATCATCTTTCCAGAGAAGAAACCAGAATTTTTTCCAGAAATTTTTAAACCCCCCTTTAAAAGTCATTAGACATTTAATAGGTGGAGGTTTTTAAAGTGTTTCACACAAATAACAAACACCCCCAACAAAACACCAGCCTTGCACAATAGTAGTACCTAAACTTGTGCATTGAGCCTTTTTGCACAAAGAAAGAGATCAAAGTCCAGGTTTGAAAGAAAGACTTCCTGGACAAGAACGCACAAATTATGGCACAAGATTTTGCAAAGAACTTCATTAGTTTGAGACATTTCTGTTTTTGTCCTCACGAAATCCCCAAATCTCTGCTTTATCATAAAGAACCCTGCCTCTGAATTGCTTCTCTGATGATAATGCTTTAGGAACTCTTCTGGGTTATTTTTGAAATATTTGTACATCTTACTCCAGATATGTGCTCCTTTTGATGTCCCGACGGCATTTTTCTTGAAAGGAACATAAGGAGTAATACCTAATTGTTCTGCGTGTTTTAGATTTTCTCTACTGCTATAAGCTAAATCTGCACTTACCTCTTCTACATTAAAATTCTTAGCCGCATTTGACAATAGATCTTTGAATCTTAAAGAATCAGAAGCTGTTCCTTCTGTAATAATTGCGGAAACTATAATATTGCTATAAGCTCCATAGATGCAATGGGCTTTTCTATAAGACTGATGCCTGGAAAAGTCCTGCCTGATTGTGCTCCATCTTTCAATATATTTCCTTTCTGAAAATCCTGTACTATCAATACAAAACTGTTTTTCCAGTTGTGCCAGAGGAAGTGCAGACAATTCTATAAGATGGTTTAATGCCCTTTTTACTTGCCTGTCATTAAAAAAATTCAGGACACTATTGAAATGCGGCACATACCTAATCCATTCCTTTCTTTTACATAACTCTAACTCGCTGATAACCCTTCTGGAGCTTGTATTGATATATGTCTTCATACAAATACAGAATATCTTATGAGCCAGTTTCTCATTATCAAGTATCTTACAGAGATCGCTAAGAAGCTCTATGAGCATTATCTTTTCCCTGGTTTGGCTGTTGTTGTAGGCTCTCCAGTCAAAAGGCTTTATGATTATTCCCCATTCGTCAAGCCTTCTCTGTGGGTCAGGTGTTCTGTCAATGATTTCCATGAGTATGAACGGCTCGGCAGTATTTGATAACCTCCTCCGACGAGCCGTGGGAAACAATGGCTATTGGTAAACCCTTAAGGATACAACAAAAAGTTAAAGATTTGGTTAAAAAAGCTGAATGTTGGGATCCTGAAGAAGAATTTGGGGATGCTGTAGAAAATATGGCTAATTTCTGTATTGAAAAAAAAGGTGAATTTAAAAGATGGATGGAAAGGAAGAAAAAAGAATAATCAAAAGAAAAGAATCAAGCATTATAAAAGACAAGAAGCAGGTTAAAGTAGGAATTCCAAAAGATTTTGTTAAATATCTCCAAATTGATCCAGAAAAAGATATTATTTTATGGTCCATTGTATCAAACGAAAACGAGCAAATATCGCTTGAGGGTCATCTTATTAAGGGAGGAAAATTAAACAATGAGAAAACTAAAAATTGATGAAAAAGAATTAAAAGAAGCAATAGAATTTCTTATTAATGATGATATTCTTGGAATAAGTATGAATGAATTACGTAGACAACTATCTGATTACGGATTTGATGTAAGTCCACAAATTGTACGTAGAAACATTGTTAAATTAATTAAAGAAAGAAAAATTAGACTGAAACGGGGAAAATTAGAACATGCCTAAAAAAACTATATTTAGACCTATTAAAATACCAAGGATAAAAATTGTGAATAGATGCATCTCCTGTGGAAAAGTTATTCCTTTAGGCAGCAGTTTATGTTCTGATTGTTATAACAAGTTTAGAAGAAAAATCTTTAAGTAGATGCGACACTATGTTGAAAAATGAAATTTACAGTAGTAGAATTATTTGCAGGCGCTGGGGGATTAGCTTTAGGATTAGAAAACTCTGGATTGAAAACAATTTTCCTTAATGAAATTGACAAGGATTGTATTGAAACAATTAAAAGAAATAAGCCAGATTGGAATGTTATTCCTGGTGATATAAAAAATATTTCCTTTAAAGGAATTGAAGCAGATGTTGTGACTGGAGGATTCCCATGTCAGGCATTCAGCTATGCTGGCAAAAAGC
>JBGPHA010000032.1:0-4821 GCA_041484115.1 Candidatus Nanoarchaeia archaeon
CGCCCTCTTTTTTTTCTTTGTGCTTTTTTTTCATTTCAATCTCCAAAGATATCAAGATATACTTCCTATGAGTCTTTTAAATATTTGGGTTCGAAAAAATTATGATTCTTTTAACAAGTAAGCAACAGAAGAGACAACATAAAATCTCTTCCCTAAACTTTCATGACTGGAATAAGATAGATATTCAGAAGAGAGTAACTTTGCTCCTATTTCTCTAGCATTTTCGAATAAACGTTTTTTTGCAGTTTCTTTAGACTCGTCAGCACCCTTAACAAGAATTTCTTCATAATTACCTTCCGGAGAACCATTAACCAAAGTTATTCCAAAACCAGATGCCATTTCTTCTAACGTTTTTTCTTTCTTTTTTCCAAATCCCAAAAATCCCATTTTACATCTAAAAATTTCCAGTTTATAAGGATTATTATATTTTATTTCTTAATCCTGATTTTTCCTTCCTGCCATTCTTTCAGAATTAATCTTGCTGTTTTATCTGTATCAACTTTCCCACCTTTTAACAAAAAACTCTTTTTCCTTCCAAGTATCTCTAATAGTATTTCAGAATCATTGTTTGCATTTATACTATAATACCTTTCCAGCATTCCAGGAAATTCTCTGATTAATTCATCAACAGCTTGCTCAGGATTTTTAATCTGACTATGGCTTCTCGCGCCTAGCTTTGTATTTTTACCCATTATTTTAATGTCTGAGGAAGAATATTCTTCTTTAGGTATGACTCCTGGGCTGTCTAAAAGAGTTATCTCTCCGGAAAGTCTTAGCTTTTGGATGCCTTTTGTAAATCCCGCATCAGCTCCTGTTCCTGCAGAACCCCTGCCTATTAGCAGATTGATTAATGAGGATTTTCCTGTGTTCGGGTATCCAATAACTCCAACTATTATCTTTCCCTCTTTATTCTTAGGTATTTTAGAGGCTAATATTTTTATCATGGTTCTCAAATTTTTTATCCCTTTTCTATCTTTGCAAGAAACACTTACACTAGGGCTTGGAAGATTCCCAGGTTCAGGATTTAAATCTGATTTGTTAATGATGTATATTATTTTCTTATTTTTTTCCATTAATTCCATTTCCAGGTCCTTGTTTCTTGTTTCTTCAACAAATCTTGCATCAAGAACTTCCAGAATAATCTGTGACTGCTCTAGAATTTTTCTCAGCAATTCTGGATACTTTTGCCTTTGTTTTTTATATTTTTTAGAGTCTCTTGCTCTTCCCGTATGCCTGCTTGAAAAGGAATATCTCACTCTCATTTTTTTAGAAAGATATTTCAGTTTATAAAATTTTAACTGAAAAATTTAAAACGGTGATGCAGGATAAAGTGTTCCCAGTCTATTTTTATGAAAAGATAAACTAAGAATATTACAAGAAGCTCCAACAAAATAAATGATGTGCTGAGGAAAGATAGATTACTTATAGATTTTACTGCCAGGCTCTTGGATACCTCTGTAGCAGTATAAACCCAAAAGCTATAGGTAAAAATACGGCCTATAAAGAAAGGCACTAGAGCATAACGGGTTTTAAGTCCTGTAAGCCCGTAAGCAACAAAGAATTGGTCAGATGGAAGAGGTGTAAAAGCCTCAAGAAGAAAAATACCTGACAATGTTTTTTTTCTTTTCTCAAGATGTTCTTTTAAATGATCAATATTTTTTCTATACCCATCACCCAAAAAGTGATTTCTGATAAGATGCTTAGAAGAAAGAGTCAGAAAAAATCTCCCTAAGGTAGATGCACTAACTGCAGTTAAAATAAATAAAGGAAAGGAAGGAATTGTATATGTAAATGCAATAAAAGATAGAACCATCCATGTAGGAGGGCCAAAGGCAGGAATAAGGTTTACTAGGAAAACGACAATGAAAGTTATTAGGAATAATGTTATTGGCATAGTTAAATTAAAGAAAAATACTTTATTAAATTTCACCTTTTATAGAGATTTAGAATGTCCTATTAGGGAAAAACGCCCAAAACTGAGAGCAAGAGAGTTTTTGTTAGACTCCATAATTTAAGGTTTTCTTTTTCTTTTAGATATGCTTAAAATAACAACAATCAAAATCATCAGAAGCACAATAAACACATTTCTGTATGATAGAGAACCTCCAAGCTGATCACCTAATACAAAAATTCCAATGAATAGTATTAAACGTCCTATCATTTTCATAACAACCCAAAAATCTTTTAATCTATATTCTTCTTTCATCTGAAACTTAATCTACTATTTTCTATTTTCCTACTACCAAAACACGCCCCAACCGGGAATCGGACCCGGATCTATACCGTGACAGGGTATCGTCATAGCCATTAGACCATTGAGGCTTAAATAGAAATGAGAGAATTTGTTTTTAAAGTTTTACTTCTTCTCTTTCATAACACTGATAATCTTCTTCTTTCCACCCATATATTTCTGCAGAACGCTAGGAATTTTTATGCTTCCGTCTTTCTGCTGAAAATTTTCCAGAACTGCTACTATTACTCTTGATGTCGCAAGTGCGGTATTGTTAAGTGTATGCAGCACATATCTCTCTCCTTTAGGATCCACGCCACGAATATTAAGATCTCTTGCCTGATAATCTGTACAGTTACTTAAACTTCCGACTTCCCCATAATCCTGAATTGTAGGTCTCCAGGCTTCTATATCATGACTCCTAGCTTTCCAATCTCCCAAGTCGGCAGTGCAAATTTCTATAATCCTATAAGGAAGTTTTAATTTTTTCATTATTTCTTCTGAGTTTTTCATCAACTCTTCATAATATTTCCATGAATCTTTCGGCTTGCAGAAAACGAACTGCTCTACTTTGTTAAACTGATGAGTTCTCCAAAGACCTTTTTCATTTATTCCGTGGCTTCCGATTTCTTTTCTGAAACACATGCTGTATCCAAAAAATTTCAGTGGAAGTTTTTCCTCAGGAATTGTCTTATCAGAAAGCATTCCAAGAATTGCATCCTCAGCAGTTGGGATCATATACAAATCTTCTCCTTCAATTTTGTATAACGCACTTTCAAATGCCTTAAAGTCTCCTTTTGCAACAGCTATTCTTTTTTTCATCATCAAAGGGGGTTCAATATAAGTGTAGCCTTTTTTCATCATAAAATCTATAGTAAAATTAATAAGAGATCTATTTAGCAATCCTAAATCTTTTTTTAGATAATAAAAACCAGCGCCAGCAACTTTTGCAGAAGCATCAAAGTCTCCCAAATCCAAAGCTTCTATAAGATCAACATGGGTCTTAGCCGGAAATGCAAATTTGGTTTTTTTCCCTATAACTTTCCTGACAAGGTTTTCTTTTTCTGATTTTCCTTGGGGAACTTGAGGGTGCATTAAATTTGGGATTTCATAGAGATTTTTCTGCAGCTGTTCATAAACATTTGATTCATCCTCTTCCAGCTGTTTCAGCTTCTCAGGAATCTCTCTGGCTTTTCTGATTAAATCTCCAGCGTTTTTATTCTGTTTTTTTGCCTGGTTTATGGCTTCAGAAATTCTATTTCTTTCAGCTCTTAAAGAATCTGCTTGTAACTTCAATCCTCGCCACTTTTCATCGATATTAAGAACCCGATCGATTATTTTTTCATCACGATTTTTTTTCTTCATATTGGCCTTGTAAATTTCAGGCCTTTCTCTTAAATCCTTAAGATCAATCATGAGATATATTGGAGAGAATTATATTTAAATTTATTGAATTAGAAAATGTTTAAAAATAATCTTTACCAATATTAGATATGAACATTGTTGATTTTACTTCTGCATTAATCTCTGCCTATAATGGATTTTTATCTCTTCTTTCTCCATTCTTTAAGAACTTTTTTAATCTCTTTTTTCTGGCATTGCTGGTATTTGCCTATGCGACTTTTGTCTGGAAACTTCATAAATTTATCTCTACAAAAAATGTACTTAATCTGAAGCTAAAACAGTATAATACAATAGAGCATCCAACACTTGCAAAAATAGCCTCTATAGGTCTTTATGTTTTAGAGTATATAGTAATCATGCCTTTCCTGATTTTTTTCTGGTTTGCTATTTTTGGATTGGCCCTCACAATTTTCACAAACCTTCAGGTAAATGAGATTCTCATTGTCTCTACTGTAATAGTTGCTGCGATAAGAATAACTTCTTATTCTAACGAACTTATAGCAAGACAGGTTGCCAAACTTCTTCCCTTAACTGTGCTGGCAGATTCCCTCCTTGTTCCTGGTTTCTTTAGTTTCGAAAGGGTACTAAATAACATCAATCAGATTCCTAATTTTTTGAGTCAGATAGTTTATTATTTAGCATTTATCACCCTTGTAGAAATAATCCTGAGATTATTCGATTCTTTCTTTTTAGCGTCTAACCCTAGCCCTACAGCTGAAGAAATAACAAAATATGAAAGTTTAGAAGAATAAAATTCACTAATCCCTTTCAACTTCAGGATGTTCCTTGCCCCTAGAAAACATTTCGTTTAACATTTTTATATGCCTTTCCTTTTCTTCCTCATAACCTTTCTCGTCTGTCTTTATTATTGCAAGCATCCTTGCAACATATTCTCCTCCAAGGAAATGAGGAGTCAGGACATAGCTCGCTCCTTTTTTATACAAATCAAGAGCATCATCTATGCTGTGTGCTCTTACAATTATGATTGCCTTTTTATTCACTTTCCTTATAGTTTCTATGAGCAATCCATTGGTTTCAAAATCAGGGATTGTTGAAACTGCAATTTCTATCTTATCCAAAGGCAGTTCGCTAAGAAGTTCTTCATCATCAACATCTCCATAAAGACTGGGTATTCTTAGTTTTTTCAAGTCAGAAACAACATCAGGATTGTAATCCACAACTAAATA
>JBGPHA010000033.1:0-4688 GCA_041484115.1 Candidatus Nanoarchaeia archaeon
AATAGTTCGGATGCAGAAGATCTTACAATTGAGGCATTTGGCAAAGCTTTCCGGAGCCTGGATTCGTATACTCCCAATTTTGCTTTCAGCACCTGGCTATTTAAAATTGCTACAAATAATAGTTCTAATCCGGATTTTATTTATTATTCTCATTCAGACGTAATTATAAAGGAAAATAATTGGGATGAAATTGGAAGGAAAACCAAAAAACTTTATCTATCTTTAGTTAAATAGAATTTCAAAAAAATGCCTAAAAAAAGAATTTGTTTTGTAAGCGTCTCTTTTCCACCTAAATTTTTAGGGGGAACTAATCTATTCAATAAAAATCTTATAGATTACATTAATTCAAAAAAGAAAGACATAGCAATTTCCTGGGTGTATTTTGGTGAAAAGAATAGAAGGTATTTAAAAGAAAATGTGGAATATATTGAATTAAAAACACCTTTATTACAATCACCGTTATCAATTAGGAAAAGTTTAGCACTTATTAATTTTTTTAAGAAAAATGATTTTGACGTGATAAGTGCTAGAACTGGAATTTGGTTTCATTTATATAACAAGAAAAAAGGACAGAGAATTGTTCAAACTTTTCATGGGACTAGATATTACCTTAATAAAAACCATTATGAAAGATTAAATCTCTTACAAAGAGGATTATTATTAGTTTTACTGGGAACTAATTGGATAGTTGATAGACCTGGTGGTGAAACAGACAAAATAATCTGTGTCTCTGAGAAAGTAAAGAAACAAGTTCAAAAGTTATATGGAAAAAATAAAAAAATTGTTGTTATAAGAACTGGGGTAAATTTGAAAAAATTTAAACCTCGTAATAAAGATAAAATAAGGAATGAACTAGGTTTAGATAAAAGGGGTCTCTATGGGTTATATATTGGACGCGGTGGCTTCTGGACAAAAGGCTTGGATCGGGCAATAAATATCTCAAAAGAAATTTACAAAAAAAATAAACAATATAGGCTAATCGTTATTGGACCAAATTTGAAAAAGGTTAAACATTTGATTAATAACAAATTTGTAATTTACATAAAAGAAGTAGAAAGAGAAAAAATGCCTTTTTATTATAATGCGGCGGATATATTTTTTTGTTTATCCCGATATGAAGGTGGAGCTCCAACATTGGTTGTTTCAGAAGCAATGGCATCTAGTTGTTTAGTAGTTTGCTCAAAAAGTTCTGAGCAGGAAATAATTGAAAATGGAAAAAATGGAATAATTTTAGAGAATTTTGATGAAAAAGATGCTGACAAAATAATGAATGTTTTAAATAACAAAAAGAAAAAAGAGAAGATTATCCAAAATTCCATGAAAACTATAAGTGAAATCTCTCTGGAAAAATGGGCGGAAAAATGTTTGGATGCCTTGATAAAATAAATTGAATTAAAAAGATATTTTGAAATAGAGTAATTCGTTATCATAAACCTTAAAAACCAAAGCGGATAAAGATAAAAATGACTGAAAGCGATGAATCTGGAAGATTTGGGCGTCTTGAATCAACTTTTAACCTAGAGACTATTTTAGACGGCCGTGGAGGAATTTTTACCTGGCTTCCTAAAGAAGATATTAAAGAGTTTAATTTGCTTTATTTTAAGCCAGGAGAGAGTAGAGGGGATCATTATCATCCAGAGTTTACAGAGTATTTCTTGGTAGTTGATGGTTCTGGTGTGATGGTTTATACAGATCCAAATGGTCCTAAAGGCAATGAAGAAAGGTATCATATATCAAGAGGGGATTGTATGTATACTAAACCAGGAATAGCTCATGCAGTTCATGCTATTAATGACCTTATTGCTGTAGCAATGTTAACAAAACCATGGGACAAATGTGATAAACCAATAATTCATTGTGATGTTTCAAGACATAGAGAGAAAAAGGAAAAGTAAAAATGATTGCTATTTTTGGATCAAAGGGATTTGTGGGCTCTGAAATCTCAAAATCTTTAAAAGCAAAGGGATATGGCGTTCGTGATGTTACTCGTGAAAATTTTGAAGCAAACTTAGGAAAGGACTTTGATTATGTGATTAATGCTGCAACTCCTTCTGCTAGATTCAAAGCAAAAAATGATCCAATGTGGGATTTTGTGGAAACAGTAGAAAAAACAGCTAAAATATTTTATGGGACTGGATTTAAAAAATTTATCCAGGTTAGTTCTATTTCTGCACGATGTCAAGCAGATACAGTTTATGGTAGACACAAATTGGCTGCAGAATCAATTGTACATAATGGAAATTCTTTAATTGTCCGTTTGGGCCCTATGTTTGGGCCAAACTTAAGAAAAGGTGTGCTTGTAGATATGCTTTCCAATTCAAAGGTTTATGTTGGAAGAGATAGCAGATATGCTTTTGCATCAGTTAGTTTTGTTGGAGACTGGATCGCAAGGAATGTATATAGAAAGGGAATTTGGGAAGTGGGAGCGAAAAATTCAATTTCCTTGGGAGATTTAGCATCAATTCTGAAATTAAATGTTGAATTTGAAGGACCAATTGATCATCAGGAAATTAGAACACTTGAAGAAGATTATCCTGATGCAAGGAAAGTAATAGATTTCATGAAAAGTAGGGAGGAATACCAACATGGAAGAAAAAAGGATTGAATTTTGTAGGATTTGTGGAAATAAAGAGTTAATTCCATGTATTGACATCGGGGATCAATATCTATCATCTATTTTTCCTAACACTCTTGATTATAGAGATAAATTAAAAAGATATCCTCTTGTGATTGTTCAGTGCTTAAAAAAAAGCGACTCTCAATGCGGAAGTCTACAATTAGCTTTTAATATTGATCTTTCAAAGATGTATGAAGATTACCCATATACGAGCAGTACAAATACCGCTATGAATAAAATTCTTCAAGATGTAGCAAATTCGGGGAAAAATTTGGGAATTTTAAGAGAAAGAGATACTGTTTTAGATATAGGGTGTAATGATGGAACACTTTTATCTTTTTTTGAAAGAGAAAATTTAAATCTCGTTGGTATAGATCCTGCACAAAACGTTGAAAGTAGCAGGGTAAATTCAGAGAGATTTGTAAGAGTAAAGGATTTCTTTACGGAGAAAAACTTTAATGAAGTTTCTGGGGATAAGGCAAAACTTGTTTTTGGCATTGCAATGTTTTATCATTTGCGTAATCCTGTAAGATTTTGCAGAGATGTAGAGTCTATTTTAGATGACAATGGAGTCGCCATTATTCAAATGGCTTATCTTCCTGCTATGATAAGAACTAATATGTATAACAACATAGTACATGAACATACGGGATATTATGGTACACAGCATTTAAAATGGATTTTAGAAAGAGCTGGGCTTGAACCTTTTGATGTTGAGTTGAATAATGTTTATGGGGGAAGTTTCAGAGTTTTCGCGAAAAAGAAGGGCAATCAAAATTTTATGCCAACAAAAAGATTACGGGAGAATTTAGAAGAAGAGGTAAGTGGGGGCATCTTCAATCCGGAAACGTATTCTCATTTTATAGATAGGATTAGCAAAACAAAAAGAGATTTGCAAGGATTAGTTAAGGAAATAAAAAGTGAAGGGAAAAAAATTTGGGTTTATGGGGCTTCAACAGTAGGAAATACAATCATGCAGTTTTGTGATATTGGTCGGGATTCAATCGTAGCTGCTGCTGATTCAAATCCATTCAAATTTGGAAAGTATATGATTGGTTCAGACATTCCAATAGTAAACGAGGAAACAATGAGGGGAAAAAATCCAGATTATTTGTTGGCTTTACCCTACAGTTTTATAGATTCTTTCAGACAGCGTGAAAAAGCACTTGTTGAAAGAGGAACAAAGTTTATCGTGCCTCTCCCGGAAGTGAGAATACTTTAAGAGTTAAAAATGACTATTAAAGATTTAGGAACTAGTGCGTACAGGAAAATACTAAAATTATTCGCAGGATCTGGGCTCAGAAAGATAGAATTTATAGAAAGGGTTAATCTTCTTGTAAGAACCAGTTTAAAGCCAGATTTTATTATTACAAAAGAGTATGGCCATAAGATGTTTCTAGATAAAATAGATAGTTTATATTTATCAGTACACAAAGATTGGGAGAATTTTGAAACAAATTTAATAGAGAAACAGGTTAAAGAGGGGGATACTGTTTTAGATATAGGTGCAAATATCGGATTTTATACTTTAGTAATGGCAAGATTGGTAGGAGAAAAGGGGGAAGTTTATGCTTTTGAAGCTGATCCTGAAAACTTCAATATTTTAAAGAAAAATGTTGAGGTTAATGGTTATAAAAATGTTATTTTAATAAATAAGGCAGTTTTAGATCATAATGGAAGAATAAAGTTTTATATTGATAAAGGAAACACTGCTGGAAACAGTCTTTTCAAAGGTGAAAAGAAAAACTATCGTGAAATCGAGTCTATAAAGTTAGATGATTATTTTATCAAAAATAAAAAAATTGATTTAATTAAAATAGATATAGAAGGTTCGGAAGGGAGGGCTATGAAAGGGATGTCCAATTTATTAGATAAAAATAAAAAAATAAAAATAATCACGGAATTTTATCCAAATCTTTTAAATAATGTTGGGATGGAAGTCAATTTTATGGCAGAAGATTACTTAAATTTTCTAATAAAAAGAGATTTCAAATTGTATAATATAGATGAAAAAAATAGGTCTCTTATTTTATCTTCACCAAAAGATATCTTAGATAAATCTAAGGGTAAA
>JBGPHA010000034.1:0-4685 GCA_041484115.1 Candidatus Nanoarchaeia archaeon
ATATCTAAATAAAAGCCACCCAAAAATTACAATAGCTAATGTTGCTGTAACTGCCAGCTCAACTTTTTTAAAATATGTAAAAAATGTTTTATAAGCCTCCCCCGTATAAAATCCCAATAAAGTAAATATTAATGCTGTTGTTATTGATATCGGTACAGAATAAAAAAAGAATTTTTCTATAGGAACTTCAACAATACCTGCCATTATTAACCCCGGAACCGGAAGTGGTGGAACAATTTTTATAAAAGCTAAGGCTTTTCCAGTGTGTGTTTTTAGATTATATTCTATTTTTTTAACTAAAGATTTTTTTAGTATTTTCTTTTTAAAATATCTTTCAAATACTGCTTTATTGCCTAATTTTCCCACGTAATAAAGAATAAGATCGCCAACGATATTTCCAAGACTTGCCAATAAAAATATAATATACAAATTAAGAAGACCGAGGGAAGATGCGAATGCTGCAAGGTATGTAATAATTGGCCCTTCAATAATCATTAATAATAAAATGAATATATAACTGCTATTACCAAGAATCTGCGGATTTAACGAACTCGCTGAGGGAATCATATAAACTAATATTTTTTATATTAATAAGCTTAATCTTTTGTTTTGTGTAAGAAAAGCCCCAGGCAGGATTTGAACCTGCGACCTCTTGCTTACGAAGCAATTGCTCTGCCACTGAGCTACTGGGGCAACTATAACACTTTAGAAATAGTGTTGTAACTATAAAAGATTTTAGACTTGTCTACAAAAAAAACTTAACCGAATAGAGCAGACAAGCCCTCTGCCGCAGCAGCTTTCTTTTCTTCCTTAGGTTTTTCTTCTTTATTCTCTTCTTTTGCATGTCCTGCTCCGTGTGCAGGAGCTGCAGAAACCAAAGAAGCGTTCTTAAGTTCGTTATCTATATCAACACCTTTCAGACTTGCAACGAGAGATTTTATTTTTGTCTCGTCTGCATGTGCTCCGGAAGCTGTGATAACGCCGTGCAAGTTGTGCTCGTTAACTTCTTTCCCAAGTTTGTGTAACAAAAGCGCCGCATATATGTATTCCATTATTTATTTTCCTCCTGAGAATTTTGTTGAGTATTCAATAGCCTTTCAATAGCTTTTTCTTGCATAACTGCTTTTCCTATAAGAAGTTTTATAGTGTCTTCTGAGGTGTATCCTATTCCAACAGCAAAACCAAGAGCTTTGCTAAAAGCCTCTTTCAGCTCTTTCAATGTCTCTTCCTTATCTATTTTAATCTCTAAGTAGATTTTTCCTTCTTTAGCATCAAATGCTGCAATTGGAATAAATCCTATGGAAAAGGGCTTTATTCCAAGCTTGTTCATCATCTCTGCAGCAGCTTGTGATATTTTCTCGCCTTGCTTAACAATAACTTTAGGTTCTTTTATCATTATTTTTCCCTTTTCTATCTGTATCTTTATTCCAAGGGAACCAAGTTCGCTTATGGCGGGTCCTGGAATAAGGTCTGTAGGCCCCTCAGGAATTTCTATATCTGAAGGAGCTTCCTGACCCGGCTTGGCTTTTGTAGGACTTTTCTTGCTTACTAATTCTGCAGCCAGTTCAAAAGCATCTATATCTGAAAAAAGAATAGCTGTGCTGTCTTTTACCTGGCTCTTGAGTTTTTTAACCTCTTCTATCCCTGAATTGTCAAGCGCCCTGAACATTATGCTTTTTTTAGGAACTTTTACTACAGCTTTCCCCCTCAATTTTTTTGAAATTTCCTGATATTGTGAGGAAGGTATGCTTTTTATCGAGGCTATGAGCACTGTTTTTTTATTCTTTATTAAATCTACGAGCTCTGAAACAACATTTTTTTTCTTTTCAGACACGTGTGTTTTTTTATTAGTCATTTTATTTTTATCTTTTGTGGTTTAGTCATTGTAAATTTCAACTCTATGTTCCTGAGGTTTTCTTTTTCTTTTGGAAGCTCTTTTATCAAAGCATTGTAAACTGAGAGAATATTTTCTGTTATCTCTTCATCTTTCATGCTCTGTTTCCCTATGGCGAGCTTGATGCTTGATTCTTTTACTCTTATTCTAAGGCTATTATTTATTTTCTTTTTTACTTCCTCTAGGGTTTTATCATTAACATCCATCAAGATACCGAGCTGAGGAGAAGGCATTTTTCCTGCAGGCCCAAGAACCCTACCGAAAATGCTAGCAACTTTTGGCATGATACTAGCCTCAGCAATGAAAAAATCGAATCTTTTTACGAGTTTTTTTAATGTTTTTTTATCAGAATAATTCTTAAAATCATTAGGAGTTATTGTTTCTAGAGATTTATTCTTTGTTTCCAGAAATGCGCAGATTTTTCTTTCTTTTATTTTATAAGGAATAGTCACGAAAATATTTATCTGATTCTTTTTAGGATCAAATTTTTGCAGATTTATGATTAAGTCTACAGTCTGATCAAATTTTCTTTCTTCGGTTTTTCTCAATTCCGACAAAGTTTGCTTTATATCTTTTTCAAGGTCCATTTTCTTCCAATATATTCGCCTCCCACTTTATGCGCCGCGCCATAGAAAATATGCGCCAACGATGTGGTTCAATCGGCAAAATTTTTAGATGAGACTAGTTTATAAATCTTATCACAATAATTCTTATAAATAAAGATACTAATAAAAAATATGGTTGAATATTATTTAGCCGAGAAGAGTTGTTCCATGAGTGTGGAAGAGCGATTATTGCTATCAGCTGATGAAAAAGGAAATGTGAAAATCCATAGGGGAGAAAGCACGGACAGATTTAGTATGTATGAAGATGGAAAACCAATTTGCACAACATGGGATGGAATTACTATCCCTTACAGCATAATAGGTCCTTTAACAGAAGAGCAAGTTAAGGAATGGTTATCCTTAAATGAAATTTATTTTAGTAGGAAATTAAGGAGAGTTCACAGCGTCATATAAAATGGATCTCGTTGCATTACTTTCAACAGGAAAGGGAACATGGGCCCAGGTCTCAGGCCTCCTGAAACATGGAGAATGGGACAATGTGATAATTATCGGCAGCGAATTTGCCCAGAAATTTACTTCTGAAAAAAAATTCGAATTCATAAAAGTTGATTTGGATAAAAGGCTCGCAGATTTAAGAATAGAATTAATGGAAAAACTCAAGGGAAAAATAAAAGGAACCGAGGTGGCTTTAAGCATAGCCTCTGGTGAAGGAAAAGAGCATATGGCTTTAATTTCCGCTTTATTAAATCTTCCAGTTGGAATAAGATTCGCAGCCCTCACAAAAGAAGGAGTTATTGATTTATAATTATCTTAATTCTAAAAGAAACTGAAAACCCAGAATACCATAAGCAACAATAATATGAATAAAAATAGATATGTGGAGAATGCGAATGCCCTTTTTGCTATTTTCTCACTTTTGGTCAATCCAAGAACAGTAAGGTAGAAGAATCTACCACCATCAAAAATTCCAACAGGAAGCATATTTACAAAAGCCACGCTGATGCTAATTATCACAATCCACCACAAAAGATTGTATATAAACACGCTTACTCCATCGATTTTTGGCGCATAATAAATATTTGGATTTTTGAAAGATGCAATTCCACCAACTAGACTTGAGAAAAATCCATTTGATTGTGTGGAAAAAAATCCAATTCCAAGCCATGCAGAGCCTGGTCTTCCAGGGTGCTCTTCAAGAACAACTTCTTTTTTCACAACTCCTGAATCTGTTATCTCTGTAACTATTACCCTGTCTCCCGGTTTGTATTTTGCAAGTTCTTCTTGAAGCTTTTCAATACTATTTATCTGAACACCGTTTATTTCTGTTATTATGCTACTAAGATTTTCTTTTATCGCAGGAGCATCATTAAAAACATTAATAACCCCCTTATTATTTTTCTGACTCTCAAGAACATCTTTTGTTGCAAGGAAAGTACTATTCCCATAAGTTATATTGTTGAATCCTTTTGCCTGGGATAGTGAAAGAATATTGTCATAAGAAGAATTTAATCCTAAAGGAATTCCATTAATCATAGAGATTCCTGCAACATATATCCCAGAGGTTGCATAGCTATTATAGACAACACCAGAGGCTGAAAAAGCAAGGGAAAAAAATCCAAGTAATATAAAGAAAAATAGTATTGCAGTGATTACATTTGCAAAAGTTCCTGCAGACAAAATTGCAAGTTGAGGGATTTTTTTCTTTTTTTCCATTCTCTTTTCATCAAGTTCCACGAAAGCAGCAAGAAATATAGGCAGGAAGTAGGGGAAAAATCCGAAACCTGTAGTTTTTATCTTCACTTTATTATATGCGGCAAATATTCCATGTGCCATTTCATGTGTTATAGCAATAACCGCAAGAATTATTATCCAGTAAGTGAAATAAAAAGGTGGTAGGAATTGCAGTTTAAACACTTGGGGAAGATAAGGAATAAGGGGAACTATAGGGGGAACTTTTATTGCCCTGACTATTGAAGGATTAAAAAGGTATATCTTTACTACTGTGTATATTAGATATAATCCTCCAGCCATTAATAAATACCCTACAAACAAAGAGATGTAGCTAAGAATTTTTAGGGTTTTTTTGTATCTTGTCCCGACATAATTTATCAGCTTTATCCCCCATTTTGTTTTGTATAAGAATAAAAGTCCCTCTTTTTTTAGATTATGTTTTCTCGTATATAGGAAAATAGAAATAAATACAAGAAATGCTGCCAGAAGTATAA
>JBGPHA010000035.1:0-4647 GCA_041484115.1 Candidatus Nanoarchaeia archaeon
ACACCAATCCCCGCGATCTTTAGCCGAAGAAAAAAGATATGCATCAACACGCTCAAAATCACAATCTATATTCTCTTTTTTTATAATTGATTCAATTTTATCTATAGCTTCCTTATGGCTCTCTGCAACAAGCTTAACTTTTTCTTTACTGTGAACTTTTAAGAGTTCAGAATAGTCTCTATCAAGCTCATAGCTGAGATGTGCAGTTGTTCTTCCTGTTTCTCCGCTGCCAAGCCACCCATCTTCAACAACTGCAACCTTTTTTCCATTGGTTGCAAGCATATATGCGATTGTCATTCCTGAAACCCCTCCTCCTACAATTATAACATCCACGGAAATATTTTTCCTTAAAGGAGTGAATTTTATTGGCTTTGTTGTAGATATCCAAACAGGGATATTGCTTCCAGAAGTAGATTTTTCATAGCTCTCGCCAATTTTTTTTGCCATATAAGATTTAATAATTTTTGTCTATTAAAATCTTTTCAAATTTTTACTACCTAAAAATATCACAATACCCTTAAAAAGAAGAATTATTTTGAAATCCCTCATGGAAACCGGAGAAATTGTTTTAAGATTTGTTATTGTATTTGCCCTTTCATTTATTTACGGATACCAGAGGCAAAAAAATCATAAGCCAGTCGGTTTCGGGACTTTCATTCTTGTTGCACTTGGTGCCTGTGGTCTAGCTATCACAGCTTCTGAAATGAATCTAGATCACTCTATAGCTCTTCTTAGTGCAATTGTAACTGGTATAGGTTTTCTTGGCGCAGGAGCTTTAGTCAGAGGCTCTGATAAAATATTTGGTTTCACCACTGCAGCGAGCATATGGATATTTGCAATATTTGGAATGATAATAGGACTTGGAAACTATAAAGAGGGCTTTATAATTTATGCAGCTATCTGGATTACAATCTTATTCGATGGTTACTTGGAAAACCATGCTATAGGATCATATAGAAAAAGGCTCACGATAGAATGTGATATCTTTGTTAATAAGGACGATATTGCAAATATACTTGCGAAATACTCCACAGGATTTACTTTAATGAATATATCCTTAAACAAAAAGGATAAGCACATAGTCTTGAACTATCTGATTGAAGGTCCAAAGAAAGACATAAACTTTCTTCTTAGAGAGATTTACAAAGAAAAATGGTGCGTTTCTGTGAGATTTGGTGAAGCAACAACTTAAAAAAATCCTCTCTTTTGCTTTTCCATATATTTTTGATGGTATTCTTCAGCTTCCCAAAATTTAGGGGCCTTTTTAACTTGGGTAACAATATTTTTTCCAATCAGTCGCTGCCTTTCTGCTTTTGATTTCATTGCCGCCTTCTTTTGTTCATCGTTGTGATAAAAAATTGCAGAGTTATACTGACTTCCCACATCAGGACCTTGCCTGTCTTTTGTCGTTGGGTCATGGATGTTCCAAAAAATATCAAGAAGCTCTTCGTAGCTTATTTTCCTTGGATCAAAGGTGACTTCTGTCGTCTCTAAATGCCCTATATCTAAAGAGCAAACTTGTTGATAAGTCGGATCTTTCATTTTTCCTCCGGTATATCCTACGCGGGTTGAAATGACTCCTGGAATCTTTTCAAAAACTTCTTCAGGATGCCAGAAACACCCTGCTGCGAATGTTGCTTTCTCTGTTTTATTTTTCATTTTTCCCCTTAAAACTCAGGGCTAAAGAGTTTATGCAATATCTTTTTCCTGTAGGACATTTTTCTGTTTTCTCTTCATCAAAAACATGTCCCAGATGGCTCCCACATTTTGAGCAAAGAGCTTCTGTTCTCAACATTCCATGGCTAAAGTCCCTTTGAATTTTTACATTTCCTCTCTTCACTATATCATAAAAACTGGGCCAGCCTGTTCCAGAATCAAACTTGTATTTTGAAGGAAATAAAGGATTACCACAAGCTCCACATACATACATTCCCTGTTTTTTATTGTAAAGAAACTTCCCAGTTCCTGGCATCTCTGTACCTTTCTCTCTAAGAACATGATATTTTTCAGGACTAAGCTTCTTTTTCCATTCCGCTTCTTTTTCTTTCATTAATTAAAAAGATAATTCTTCCTATTTAAATTTTTCAGCAAAACATTAAAAAACGTTTTTTACAATAGAATTACATGAAAAAAGAAAAAAGAGGTAAAATCAAGGCCCTAATTTTTGATGTTGGAGGAGTTTTGCAGCTTGGAGGTAATTCTTCAATAAATCATAAAAAAATAACTTCAAAATCAGGGGTTCATAAAGAGATTGCAGAAAAACTTGGAATTTCCGTTGATCAGTACTTTGATTCTATCGACACTGTTTATGCAAAATTGATGGAAGGGAAAATACTTGAAAACAAAGGGGTTAACATAATGGCAAAAAACCTGAAAATAACTCCAAAAAAATTGAGAAAAATTTATACCCAATCTTATAAAAAACATTTCTCTTTAAATAATAAACTTTTTGATTATACAAAAGCGATAAAGAAAAAAGGGTACAAGGTTGCTATTCTTTCAGACCAATGGCCGGTTTCCAAAAAAGCTCTGATAACCAAAAAAACTTATGAAGTTTTCAAACCAGTGGTCCTTTCCTGTGATGTTCAAATGAGAAAACCAGACCCAAGAGTTTACAAGTTAACACTGAAAAAATTAAGATTAAAACCAAAGGAGACCGTTTTCATAGACAATCAGAAATGGAATTTTCCCCCTGCACGAAAACTCGGAATGAAAACTGTTCTTTTTAAAAAAACTGAACAGACAATTAAAGATCTTAATCAGATGCTAAAATGAAATCTTTCAGTGAACGCTGTTATCAGATTCTGAAAAAAGTTCCAAAAGGAAAAGTGACTACTTACAAAGAAATAGCAAAGGCATTGAAAAGTAAAGCATATCGTGCTGTTGGAAATGCAATGAATAAGAATCCTTATGCCCCCAATATCCCATGTCATAGAGTGGTTAATAGCGATGGCAGTGTTGGAGGATTTGCCTCTGGAAAAAAGAAAAAAATTTCCATGTTAAAGAGAGAGGGAATAAAAATTGTAAAAGAAAAAATAAATCTTAAAAAATATCTTTATAATTTTAAATGAGAAACAAAAAAGTCATTCTATTATCTCTATTAGCACTTGTTTTTGTTGTATTAGCGTTTGTAATAAACTGGCTTTTTCTTATTCCCGCAGTTGTTATAATATTCATCAATCAGAAAGAATTAATGAAAAAGAAATAGTTTTCAGTTAAACTCTTCCTTAGGTTCTTCTTTGTGTTTTTTTTCTTTGTGTATCTTTTCTTCAGAACTACCATGTTCTGGCTTTGTTTCCATAGGCACTTCTTCATGGAAATGACTGCCTTCTTCAGGCTTTCTTTCCTCTAAAGGTCTCGCTTCCTTTACAACCAAGCTTCTTCCCTCAACTTCTTTTCCATCCATTTTTCCTATAGCTTCGTCTGCATCCTTATTTGTCTTAAAAGTAACGAACCCAAAGCCTCTGGATCTTCCAGTGTATTTATTAGCTATAACAAGAGCTTCTTCGATTTCACCAAAAGAAGAAAAAAGACCTTCCAATTTGTCTTTGGTAATGCTCCAAGGCAAATTCCCTACATAAATTCTCTTACCCATTTACACCCTTATACTATTTAAGAATACGACCAATTTTATAAAGTTAACTATACTATATTTATTTTAAAATGGATGAGTTAGATAGACTTAGAAAAGAAAATGAAGAACTAAAAAATGAAATTGAAAGACTAAAATCTGTCAAAGGTAATCAAAAGCAAGGGATGATAAAAAAGGCCATAAAAGGAAATCTTATGTCAAGGGCCCCCTTTGGTTATAAAATTGATGAGGGGAAGCTGACCCCTGCAGAAAATTATAAAGAAATAGAAGAAATTTTTTCTGAGTTCTTAAACGAAAAAATAAGCTTAAGGAAACTCGCGGAAAAACATCAATTTTCTGTAAATGGACTTAAGAAAATACTTAAGAATTTTACTTATATTGGAAAAATAAAATTTAATAACCAGATTTTTGAGGGAACGCACGAGCCCCTTGTATCCTCAACCCTCTTCAATCATGTTCAGAACAAGCTTGAAAAAATAGGAATAAGATAATTTTTAAAATTCTCTTCTAGATCTTTCAAGATCTTCTTGAGTACCAATATCAAACCATTTTCCAGTAAATCTGTAACCATAGATATCCTGTTCGTTTTCAACGAGATGTCTTATTAAATCTCCAGCATTTTCCTTGTAGGTCTTCCTTTCTAAATGATGCAGGTCTTTGCTGGATAAAGCATAACACAATGTGCTTACTAAAGTTGTTTTTGGATGATTTGGTTTTTCTTCGAAACCCACAACTTTTTCATTTTCATCTAATTCAACAACACCAAATCTACTCGCTTTCTTTTTGTCTCCACAATCGTAAACAGCAATAGAAGTTTTTCCCAAATTCTGGTGAAAATTGAGAAAGCTGTCAATTTTGAAATCGAACAAATTATCTCCTGCAACAACAAGTAAATCATCCTCTATTTTTCTATGTTTTACAACGTAAGCGATTGCACCAATAGAACCTGGCATTTCTCCGATATCCCTATTTTTATCGCTTATAAAATCTATTTTCCGGTTATATTTGTAATACTCCTCAAAAGCATTAAATTGATTTTCAAATTGATGGGGGTA
>JBGPHA010000036.1:0-4567 GCA_041484115.1 Candidatus Nanoarchaeia archaeon
ATATCTTTCTTTAATTTTTGGAACGATTCTTTTATTACGTCCATAAATTAAAAATAAACAGGGGGTATAAAAGCTTTAAGATAATCAAATACATACAAAAAATACTCTATTTCTGTGCCATATACCATTCAATTGTTTTTTTTAATCCATCTTCAAGAGTTGTTCTACTCCTAAATCCAAATTCTTTTTCTGCTTTACTAACATCAAGACATCTTCTTGGCTGCCCGTCTGGTTTGCTTGTATCCCATTTAATCTCCCCTTTAAACCCTGTCAAATCCTTTATTTTCATAACCAAATCTCTTACGCTTATTTCCAATCCAGATCCCAAGTTTATAGGATCTCTCCCATTATATTTTTCTGTAGCTAAAATAATTGCTTCTGCACAATCTTCTACATATAAAAATTCTCTAGAAGCTTTTCCTGTACCCCATATTTCAACATGAGGTATTTGCTTTTCTTTAGCCTCTATCATCTTCTTAATTAATGCAGGAACAACATGGCTGTTTTTTGGGTCAAAATCATCTTTTGGTCCATATAAGTTTACAGGCATTAAATGAATTGAATTAAATTCATATTGGTCTCTATACCCTTGGCTTTGTACTAACATCATTCTTTTTGCAAGTCCATAAGGAGCATTTGTTTCTTCAGGATAACCATCCCATAAATCTTCTTCTTTGAATGGAATTGGGGAAAACTTAGGATATTCACAAATACTTCCAATACCAACAAACTTTCCTACCTTATTTAATCTTGATTCTTCCTGAAGAAAAACACCCATCAAAATGTTGTTATAGAAACTGCTTCCAGGTTTCTCTTTTAAATAACCAATTCCCCCACCATCAACAGCAAGATGTATTACTATATCAATGCCTGGATTATCTGCAAACAACCTTTTTACTTCATCTTCTTTTGTTAGGCCATACTCAGAATGTTTTGGGATAATCAAAGAACATTCTGTTTCTGATAGTTTATCCACTAAATGGGAGCCTAAAAAACCATGCCCCCCTGTAACAAGTACTTTTTTATCATTCCAAAATTTTTTATCAATCATTTTGAAAACCTTTGATAACGCTTTTAATATTAGATAACTCAGATTCCACCATTACCCTCACAAGATCTTGAAATTTTGTTTTAGCAGTCCAATTTAATTTTTCTTTAGCCTTTGAAGCATCTCCTAAAAGATAATCTACTTCTGAAGGACGGTAATAATTAGGATCTATTTTTATAATGACTTTACCAGTATTTTTATTTATCCCTTCTTCGTTAACACCCTTCCCTCTCCACTCAATATTTATTCCTAAATTTTTACAAGTCTCTTCAACAAAATCTCTTACAGAATGATTTTCTCCTGTTGCAATGACATAATCATCAGGCTTATCTTGCTGTAACATTAGCCACATAGATTCTACATATTCTTTTGCATAACCCCAGTCCCTTTTTGCCTCAAGATTTCCAAGGTAAAGAAATTCTTCCATCCCATATTTTATTTTACATAAAGCGTTAGTTATTTTCTTAGTTACAAAAGTTCTCCCTCTCCTTGGAGATTCATGATTGAAAAGTATTCCATTGCACACAAACATTCCATAAGCTTCCCTATAATTTTTTGCAATCCAGAAAGCATACAACTTGGCTACTCCGTAAGGGCTTCTTGGATAAAAGGGAGTATTTTCATTTTGGGGAGTTTCAATAGCTTTTCCATAAAGTTCACTAGTTGAAGCCTGATAAATTTTTGTCTTTTTTTCAAATCCAAGAAATCTTACAGCTTCCAATATTCTCAATATTCCCAGGGCATCAGTCTGAGCTGTATACTCTGGAGTTTCAAAAGAAACCTTAACATGGCTTTGTGCACCAAGATTATAAATTTCATCTGGTTGAATTTTGGCTATTAAATTAATTAGATTTGAAGAATCTGTTAAATCTCCATAATGAAGAAATAATCTTAAGTTTTTTTCATGTGGGTCCTTAAAAAGATGATCTATCCTTCCAGTATTAAATGAACTTGATCTTCTGATTATGCCGTGAACTTCATATTCTTTTTCAAGCAAGAATTCTGTTAAATAGCTCCCATCTTGGCCAGTGATTCCTGTAATTAGGGCTTTTTTTGCCATATCTTTCCTTAATTAGATAGCCCTTTTAAAGATTATGAAAATAAAGGCCCTCCTCTATTTAGAGAACTACTTAGAACTACATAATTTAGTATCATAAAAGTTATAAATACATTTATTCTTTTAAGATTTTAAAGGAAAATTTATAAATATGTCAATTTTAAAACTTTCAAGGGGGTACCTAAATATAGATTAAGATCATGACAAAAAATGTATACTTAGCTCAAGTTAACAACAAATTTGGTGAAAATAAAGTTTTTTTCCCTTATTCTGTAGGGCTTCTCCAAACTTATGCTAAAAGTCAGCCAGACTTAATAGCATCTTACAATTTTGCTAGACCCATATTTTTACGAGAAGATCCACACACTATTGCAAAATCCTTAGATAACCCAGATATTTTGGGAGTATCTTCTTATATTTGGAACTGGGAATGGAACAAAGTATTAGCAAGAGAAACCAAAGAACAGCATCCTAATTCTCTTATTGTTATTGGAGGACCGCAAGTGCCAAATCGTTCTGAGGGCTTTTTTAGAGAGCATCCTTATGTGGATGTCCTTGTTCATGGAGAAGGAGAGATTATTTTTTCTGAGATTTTAAGAGAACGTCTTAAATCAAATCCTGATTATACTGGAATAGCAGGGATTACATTAAATCAGGGCGGCAATTCTGTAAAAACCCCTCTAAGGCCAAGATTAAAAGAAGAAGAATTTCCCCCTTCACCATATCTAACAGGAGAATTTGATGATCTTTTAAGAGATAATCCTAATTTAGAATTCCATGTTACTTCAGAGACCCATAGGGGATGCCCTTTCTCCTGCACATTTTGTGATTGGGGTTCAGCCGTATTCACAAAAGTTCGTAAAGCCTCAGATGATCGTGTCAGAGCTGAGTATGATTGGGTAGCTCAAAATAAAATTCCTTTAATATATAATGCTGATGCAAATTTCGGACTTTTCGATAGGGATGAAGAATTGGTGGACTATTTAATTTCGTTAAAAGAAAGAACAGGTTTTCCTCAACAAATAAGAGCAAATTGGGCTAAGAATGCACATGACAGACTATTTCGCATGGCCAAAAAATTAACTGATGCAGATATGGGTATTGGCGTTACATTATCTCTTCAAAGCTTAGATCCCCATACTTTAGAGTATATAAAAAGAAAAAATATCAAATTTGATGATTTTACACGCTTAGTTCAAGGATATAAGAAAGCAGACATACCAACATATACTGAAATACTATTACCTCTTCCTGGTGAAACTTATGATACATTTACCCAAGGATTAGAAACTATTTTTACTGCTGGTCAACATGATGGAGTAAATGTTTACTTGTTAAGTCTTCTTCCAAACGCTGAAATGAGTAATCCAGAATATATTGAGAAACACGGAATAAAATTCTTTCGCTCTCCAATATTGCAGAATCATGCTACTCCTGGAGAAGATCCTTTTACAGAATATTCAGACCTTGTTGTTGCAGTAAATTCTATGCCTCCAGAAGATTTTGATAGGGCTTTTCTTTATTCATGGGCAGCTCAGGCATTTCATGTTTTAGGGCTTACACAGGATATTGCAATTTATCTAAAAAGTCAGGGAGTGTCTTATCGTAGTTTTTATGAACAAATTCTTTCTGAAAAACCAGATACAATAGCTGGCAAGGAAGTAGTTGGTGCAAAGAGTCGACTTGAAACAGCTTTAGGTGGTGGTGATTGGGGTGAAATAAATCCAGATTATGGGAATATAACTTGGCCTCTTGAAGAATATTCTTTTTTAAATATTGCAACAGGAGATCTTAATCTTTTTTACGGGCAAGTTGAGGAAATGATTAATAGGAATTTTGTCCATATCCCACATGATGTTGTCAAAAGGCAAATGTTAAGATTGAAAACCCCTGAAGAGTTTAATGGAAATGTGAAAGGATATGCCAAAAAAGTAGTTTGGTTTGGAAGAAAGTTTGGATCTGCTCTAAAGAGTCTAGAAGAAAAATTAGAAGAAACCCCTTCAGAAATCCAACAAATCTAACTTTTTTCGGTTTTTAGAATCTCTTCAACTTTTTTTAAAGAAGATTCTACAATTTTATCCATATCATAATACTTGTATTCACCCAATCTCCCCCCAAAAATAACATTTTTGTTTTTGTTTGCTTCATCGAGGTACTTTGAATAAAGGGCATTGTTTTTTTCATCATTAATGGGGTAGTAGGGGACTTTACCTTCATCAAAATCATCAGGATACTCAGTGCATATTACTGTTGTAGGTGTATCAACTGTTCCAAAATGTTTAAATTCAAGTATTCTGGTATAAGGGGTTTCCAAATCAGTAAAATTCATTACCGAACAACCAAGATAATTTTCAACAGGAAGCTCTTTAAATTCATGTCTTAGACTTCTATACTCTAATTTTCCAAACTTAAATTTAAAAAACTCATCAATTCTACCTGTAAAAATTATTGTTTTTGCTAAT
>JBGPHA010000037.1:0-4441 GCA_041484115.1 Candidatus Nanoarchaeia archaeon
TTCATATCTTTCCATGCATTATCAAATAACTGTTCTAAAGCCCCTGAAAAGAACTCTGTGTTTATCCATACACCTACATCATAGTTAGGATGGAATTTTTCGTCATCTAAAAGCATGAACATTAGTTGGGTTCCATCAACAATTGTCATCCTTGCCTTAAACTTATCAAGGTCTCTAACTTCGGCAACTTTCCTCAACTCCTTAGCAACTTTTATATTATTTTTTGTTATAGGAGCTGCAATTCTTATTTTAACACCCTTTTTTTTGGATTTTTCAAAACTCGGCATCAAAGCCTCCATTTTTCTGTTCAAACCCTCTTCTGTTGTTACCATAGTAATTGTTTTCTGTGCATCTCTCACCATCATATCCAAATGATTGTAAAGATTCTGCCTGCCTTTGATGCTTCCTGACAAATCGCTTGGTTCAACAAATTTAATCCCTTTGGTGAAAAGAGCACTGAGCTCATCCAGAACTTCATCACCTCTCATGGTTTCAAGTCTTTTAGATCTCTCCTTTGCATCTACCATCAGGTTTTTCTTAACACGCTCAACAACTTCCTCTGGCTTTAAAGCAACGAACTTGATGGGTTTCCCTAGCTTCATCACTATGAACCCTTTTTTCTCAAGACTTTCAAGAATATCATAGGTCCTTGACCTTGGCACATCAGAAATGCTGCTAAGCTCTCCTGCAGTGCTTGTTCCTCGCGAAAGAAGAGCTGTCCAAACCTTTACCTCGTATAAATTAAGATCAAAAATTTTTCTCAAACGGCTTAAAAATTCTTCTTTAACTATCATTTTATTGTCTTTAAACTCCTATTGGACTTTTAAATATTGTTATGATAAAAGAGTAACCCTAATGAACTTACCTAGCAGTAACGATTATTGCTATCTCTCCCCTTTTATCTTTTATTGAAAAGGCGGTTTTGTTTTTAAATCTTTCTTTAATATATGATTCATCGTCGGTGATGATTTCAATTTTTTTTGAGTTTGTTCTATCTTTGATTAAACCTTCCTGCGTTCCAAGTATTTTTTGGAATTCAGAGTCGGTGATTATATACAATTTTATAGAGTCTTTTTTCTGCAGTCCGAGCTTTTTCCTGAAATCTTGTATTTGCCTGGACAGTTCTCTTGCGTAACCTTCTGCCTCAAGCGATTCTGTCATTTCTGTGTCCAGTTCAACCCTTGAAAGCCGAAAACCTATTTTAACAAAATTCCAATTTAGTTCTATAGACTTAACATTGAGCTGGCTTTTTATTATATTATCTAATTCTCCAAATCCGTTTTTAAGATCTGGAGTAACTGTAGCAAAAATCTTCACAGAACTCAAAGGCCACCTCAATCCAATTCCTGCCTTATCTCTTTCAGCTAAACCCTTTTCAATAATATCCAAGACAAGTTGCATTTCTGATTCTAATTTCTTATCAATTTTTTTCTTGTCAACTTTTGGCCATGCAGATAAGTGAACGCTCTCTTCTTTTACAATTCCTTTATTTCTAAAATGATTCTGCCAGGCATGCTCTGTTATGAAAGGGCAGACAGGAGCAAGGAGTTTTGTGATTGTCAGATAAACTTCTTTGAGAACAAATTGCGCTTCTTTATCTTCTGCGGACAAACGATCCCTAACAAACTGAATATATCCTCTGCTGAAATCTGTAAGCCAGAAATCTTTCAATGCACGAACAGCAAGATGGGGATGCAGGTTTTCCAGCTCCACAGTAACTTTATCCACAAGGGAATTCAGCTTAGAGATTATCCATTTGTCCTCCACTCTTTTTATCTTGGTTCCTTTTGAATTAACTGCTAAGTTTCCAAGATTATAAAAAATATTCAAGTTGTTTGTAGGCTCTTTTGCAACATGGAATCCAAATCTCATTTCCTGGCTTGGATCCTGAAGGCAATACAATAATCTCATTGAATCTGAACCGATCTTATCGGCAGCTTCGTCAAAAGGAATTGAATTTCCTTTGCTTTTATGCATTTCCTCACCTTTTTCATCTTTAAGAGTTTCATATCCAAAAAGAGATTTGAATGGTGCTTTTCCAGTTATTGCGACACTTGCCCACATCAAGGCATTAAACCATCCTCTTGATTGTCCAGGCATGCTTTCTGATATTAAATCAGCAGGAAACCATTTTTCCCAATATTTTCTGTTACTTAGGTAATCGAGAGTTGAAAAAGGAACAATTCCTGCATCAAGCCATGCATCGCCGACATCCTTTATTCTTTCTACCTCATTTCCGCATTTTTTGCATTTTATTTTTATTTCATCTATCCACGGACGGTGCAATTCTTTGAGACCATCAACTTTTTTCTTGTCAATAGCTCTTTCTCTTAATTCTTTTAAGCTTCCGGCAACGAAGACCTCGCCACAATTACATTCCCAGATTGGCAAAGGCAACCCCCAGTATCTTTCTCTTGAAATAAGCCAGTCTCCCATATTTTTGAACCATTCTTCCTGCCTTCTTTTTCCATATTCAGGATACCATTTGACTTTTCTGTTTTCCGAAATCATTTTTTTCTTTATCTCATTGCATCTTATGTACCATTCATCTACCAATCTAAAGACAAGCTCCTGGCCACAACGCCAGCAGTGAGGATATCTGTGCTTGTAAAGAACTATTTTGTATGCAGAACCCATTCTTTCAAAATCATCCAGAACTTCTTTGTTGACTTCTGAATATTTTTTTCTAGAAAAAAATCCAAATCCTTCAGAATAAACTCCTGCTTCATCAAGAGGTGAAATCACATTTAAATGCAGCTTTTTTCCAAGTTGATAATCTTCTGTTCCACAGCCAGGGGCGATATGAACAATTCCTGTCCCTTCTTCTTCAGAGGCAAGTTCCCAAAGAACAACCTCATGCTGAGATTTTAATTGGCTGTTGAAGTTATTATAAGGCATAACATATTTCATTCCCTCAAGCAAACTCCCCTTTTTCCTATCAACAATCTTGTAATTTCCAATCATTTCATTGAGTCTTTTTTCAGCAATCCAGTAATGTTTTCCTTCTTGTTCCGCCTTTACATAAATTACATCTTTGTTTACTGCAATTGCGACATTTGCTGGAACTGTCCAGGGAGTTGTTGTGAATATCAAGAAATATTCATTCTTTTTTCCTTTAACAGGAAATTTCATAAATAATGCAGGATGAGTTACTTCCTTGTAACCTTCTGTGACAATATCATGCTTTGAACTTGCGGTTCCGCATCTCCAGCACCATGGCACAGCATCTTTCCCTTTGTATAACCATCCCTTGTCGTGATAAGTCTTAATCAAAAACCAATTATGAAGATTATTTTTATCAGACATAGTATAATAAGAATTTTCCCAATCCATCCATTGCCCAAGCCTTATTGACTGTTGCGTTTGCACTTTAGAAAACTTCTCAACTCTTTTTCTGCAGGAATTAACAAAATTTAATATTCCAAATTTTTCAATGTCTTTTTTATCCTTTAATCCAAGATCTTTTTCTTCCTCTCTCTCAACCCACAATCCCTGGCAGTCAAAACCATTTTGATACCTCACTTCATAACCATTCATAGCTTTGAATCTATGGAACAAATCCTTGTAAGTCCTTCCCCATGCATGATGAACTCCCATAGGATTATTTGCGGTAATTGGTCCGTCAATGAAACTCCATTTTTTACCGCCTTTGTTTTTCTTCTTCAATTTTTCAAATATCTTTTTATTATCCCAGAATTTTAGAGTTTCTTCTTCGACCTTCTTAAAATCATACATTTTAATCAATGGGGTTTTGTATTTTTAAAATCATTTATTTTTTCCATTCCAAAAGCTTTCCAGCTTCTATTTCAATATCGTCTGCTTTTCTCATTCCAGAAATATGGCTTCTGGTTAAAATAGGAAAATGCTTCACCTTTACAAGATAGTCAGGAATTTCCCAAACATCTTCTTCAGATCCCATCCAGTTCAGATGGTCGAACCTCTCTAAATTTACTGGAAGGGAATAGCTCCTCAAATTTTTCTTGCCATTATCGTCAAAATATTCGTGGAAAAAACTCATGACGAGCTCTCTTATATTTCTGTATATTGGCTCCCTGTATCTGAGAACAGCGTGATTCGTCTTGCCTATAGATCCCCATTTCCCATCTTTTCTGAATACACAGACAACATGATCAAAGTCTTTCTTTGTGGCTTCCAGATCAATTACTAGGGGATCCCAGCCGTTCAACCTTAAGGCAGCTGCAGCGAGCATTGCCCCTTCCATGCAATGGGCTTTCCAGTTTTTTAAAACCATTCTCGGAGACATGCAGGTATCTCCTTTTTCTTCAAAGTTTATAGGAATCTTGTTCAGAAAGTCCTGAATTTTTTTTGGAGTCTTAAGGCTTTTCAGGATTTTTATCTCTTCTTTATCAAGGCCTAACATATTTCCTTATAGAAAGAAAGATTTTTAAACATTTTATATTGGATAAGAACATGGAAGAAA
>JBGPHA010000038.1:0-4133 GCA_041484115.1 Candidatus Nanoarchaeia archaeon
GCTTAGGAAACTATAAAACTCTTGATAAGATATTTCAGAAACTTTTTCTTGAACTTTTTTATCAAAAGAAATTATAGAGCATATAGCATAATTTGTAGAGGTAGAGGTTATTCCTCCTCCATAATTTATATTTCCTTCTCCAAATTCAAACCAGCAATCAGCCATCTCATTTGCAATTGTTTTCATGATTTCATCTTTGCTACTTGAATTAACTTTTATTTGATTAAAATTGGTTCCTCCGCAGTTTTCTCCTCCGGAAATACAAAGATAATTTGTCTTGCAATCTAAGGAACCACCAAGAAGAGTTTTTTCTTTTAAAACTACAGAATTTCTGCAAATTTCTTTATCCGTAGTTTTCCCAAGATTTAATCTAAACAAAAGAAACAAAATAATAACAAAACTTACAATAAGGATTATTATAGTAACGAGTTGGGTTGTTGTTAATTCGCCTCTCTTCTGTCTTTGTTTTTTCATTTTACATCAACCCCAGTCTTTTGAGCAAAAAATAGATTCCTAAGAGAGCCACTGCAAAGAAAATAATCCAAATGGCATATTTTATGAGTTCTTCAAGATCCATTTTTATCCCTTTTTTAAAATTTTATTTACTTGGTCTATGTTTATAACAATAGGAGGGTTATCTATTCTAATTGAGTTCCCATCTATTAAAAATCCTTCACTGTTTTGACATACTCCTTTATCATCACAGCTTGCTCCACTATCTTTCTCGCAAAGGCATATACAAGAAACCAAACCTAGGTTAGAACAAGTTTTGGGCTTCTGAATTTCTATTTTCTTAAAAAATAAAATTCCTGTTTCTACCGCATGCGGCCAAATTCCAAGGAACCAACCGCTTGGACTATAGATATTTGCACTTGTTTTTCCTGTTCTTGTTTCGTTCATAAGAAGGGGCAAAGTTTCCCTAGCCTGTCCAAGTTTTTGGGAAGTTTGAATAGAGAAATATAAGGAAATAAGAAAGTAAACCAAAAAACCAATAGCAATAACGGCAAGTATTGTTTTCAAAGTTTCTTCTGCTAACAAAAAACCATTTTTATTCATTTTAATATAAAAAGTATTACTCCTGAAGTTTTATTTCCTCCGAGATTTGTGAAAAAATCTATCACATTTTCTTTAAAAAATAGGTAAACTCCTAATACTACTGCAACAAAAACAAGAATTCCTAAAATTATTTTTATCAACTGTTCTATAGTTAGCATTTCAACCAAAGATTCCTTTAATTTTATCTATCAGAGATGTTCCCTGTCCTCTCAGTATTAATATAGATATCATCAGAATTACGAGAACTGCAATAGCTATTAGTATCCATGGAAGATAGTCTGCAACAATGCCTCTCTTTCCTCTTTTATTCATAAATAAAAAAACAGAACTGATTTAATAAATTTATCTAAACTAATCCGCCGACAACTATCGAAGTGAGGGCGAAGAGGACTATCACAGTCAAAAATGCGGTAATGAAGTAGAGTACTATTGCACTTGTTAAATTTCTTCCAGTCTTGTTCGTTCTTTCAAGTTTATCTTCTCCAGAGTCTATAGTTACAAGGGCCCTCGTAAGGATAAAAACTATCTGGATGAGATAAACGCCGATGATTATCTGCAGGAAATAAGGAGGGATCATTGTTGTCACATCAAATATTTGTAATATATTTCCAAGATTTCCCAAACTTCCTGCTCCTTGACCGCTCAATTCTTTTATATGCAATCTTGTAAGGACAGCGGTAATCATAGCTGCAAGACCAACGATAACTCCTGAAAGAAGCGGAGCAAGGAAACTCATGTTGCTTTTCATATCAGAAACCACTTCTGCTAAGAGATCTTGAAGCCTAGAGGTTATTTTTTGAATGTTTTTCACATATTCTGAGATGCTCATAAGGCTTAATGCAGCAATCTGCAGTCCCTTTTTTGAAGCCTCCACAAGTATTCTCATACTCGTAGAAATCAAGTCAGAAGGATAATACACTAGTGCACCTCTTTTTTGATCAAAAATTGCCTTCTCAACACTCATACCCATTTGTCTTATATTATAATTTACTCTTCTGAAGAAATCTTGTGTCTGCAATCCACTAGAGGATTCAGCTATTTTCCCAAATGCAATTTCTGGGGGAGTTCCATTTCCAATCCTGTTCCCAAGTTGAAATAAAGAATTGTTAAATTCAGCCTCTAGTTGATTGGTTTTTTCTCTTTCAATTATTAACTCTCTTGTTCTTTCTTTAAATGAAAGAGTAAAAAACAAAGCCACACCTAATGGTATTAACATGCTCAAAAGCAATGCTCCCACACCAAGAGGTCCTCCAGTTCCACTTCCAGCACTAGTATCAACAAAACCGAAAAACTTGTCGTCTCCGAAAAAACTCAATCCAAGTTGTGAAAAGGTGTAATCTTTCTGCAATCCTAGAAGTTGAGGAAAAGAAGTGTATTGAAAGATGAAAGGAAGTAATCCTATTATTAAAAGGGGTAGAACTATGAAAAATGCCTTGAAATATGGTGCCTTGCTTTTGTACTTAGGATATAATGGATTTCTCTCCAATAAAGAAGAATCTCCATGTCCACCAGGTCTTAAAAGCAAAACTTTGTCTGTAAGATAAAATACAAAAAAAGGGATTATTAAGTTGAAAAGAATAAATACATGAACCCAATTCAGCAACCCTCCAAGCATCGCTGTTGCCAATGGAAGAAGCGCTAAACCAAGGGTCGGTAACACAACCCCCAGCATATAGACATTTGTCAGAGGACCTTTGACATTATGGGTGAATTTGAGCATTTTTTCGTAAACTCCATCAAGGACAACTTTCAGAGATTTTTCCAAGGTATCAATTCTTCTAGAATCATCAGGCTCATACAGGCTGCTCTCTATCAAATGAAAGGATTCTATAAATTCTATAGAATAATCTCTCCATGTTTCCAGATAGTTATCAAGGCTTTCCTTAATGCTAGAAAATCTTCCTACCTGCACATCATAAAAAACTTTCTTGAAATCCATGGCAAGAGGGTATTCAAGATGTTCTGAAGCAAATGCAACTGCTCTCTCAAGATTTGGTGTATGTCTCATATAAAGAACTATGTAGAGAATTGCAGGCACCATCTGGCTGCTGGCTTTCAGCCTCCAAGAATTTGCAATCCTTGCAGGATATCCATTTACAAAATAAAATACAAAAAAAGAAAATATTATTACAAGAAAGAAAAATAGGAAAGGGAAGGCTGTTATTCCAGCTCCTCTTATCAAAAAGATAGCCAAAGAAATAAGAATTCCAAGAAACAAAACACCTAGAAAAGCCATGACGCTCAATGTTACTGGTTGCCAGGGCTCCAAGTCGAGGTGTGCTATATCCAAAAACTTTTTTGTCTTTAATGAGTCTTTCTCAGAAATTTTTAACTTTATAATATTTCCAAGACTTTTTGCCCATCGCTCATATCTAGAAACTTCAGGAGACATTTCTTCTTTAAATTTCCTGTATTCCTGACTATAATCCACTTTTTTGTTTACAGAAGTTGAAATCTGCGATTCTATTTTGTTTGAATATTTTCTCAGAATTTCCTCAACATTCTCAGGAGTCATTTTTCACCACTTTTTGCAGATGGTAATAATAATCAAAAACAATTAATAAATGTTAGGTTTAGAAAATTGGCTTAGCCGAGAGTTTTTTCAAGGTGGAACAGGCTAATTCCTCCCAAAATTAAATAATGAAAAAAACCCATCAGTCTACTGAAAAGAGATACTATTATGGCAGCGGGGAGACTCATTCCAACCAAGGAATACATGAATATCATGAAACCTTCGACGAGGCCTATACCGCCTGGAATTGGAGAAAAATCTCCAACAAGACTTCCAAGGCTTACCACTATTATGACAAGGAAAAAATGTACCTTTATTCCCAGAGATAAAAATAATAAATAGGAATTAAAATAGAACAAAATCCAGTAGATAAAGGAGAATAAAATTCCGAGAAACAATGTTTTTTTGTTTAGGAATGTTTTATTAAAAGATCGTGTAAAATTTCCAAAGGTCTGTCCTAAATGGTGTATTTTTTTTATTTTTATAACTTTTAAAATTCCTATTTTTTTAAAAAACTTTCTAAGATTGAAATTTGTTTTTTTCATATTTAAAAAAAAGATCAAAA
>JBGPHA010000039.1:0-4108 GCA_041484115.1 Candidatus Nanoarchaeia archaeon
CTCTCTAACATGAATTAATAGTTGCTTTACTGGAAAGAGAATAAGTTAGTAGCTTTTAGCTATATAGACTACTGCTTCTGCACGAGTATTACAAATTATGCAATTTCCTGATGGCTTTTCATTTTTATTTGCTAAAATTCCCCTAACTTCTGCTCCAATTTCCTTCTCGACATATTCTGCACATTTTTCACCTTGTTTTTCTATTGAACAAAAATTAACTCTTGCAATTTTTCCTTCTTTCATAGCCTTTTTAACATCCTCTTTTGTTTTGCAGCTGATTATTTTCCCTTTCATGTTATTATTTGCCTTTGTCTTTAATCTCTTATCATAACTTTCTCCTAGTTTTCTTATTGAATTTAATTTGCTTAATGAAAGAGTTACCTTTTTTTCTATATCTCTAGTAAAAAGAGTGAACTTTTTCCCTTTAAGTTCTTTTTCTCCTATTTCTATCCTGAAGGGAATGCCCTTTAATTCCCATTCATGGAATTTCCATCCAGGAGAATAATCTATCCGTGAATCAAATTTCGTGCTTATGCCTAAATTTTCCAATTTTTTAGAAATGTCTTTCGAATATTTCTCAATTTTGGATTTGTTTTTTATGTTATATATTGGAATTAATATTACTTGGATTGGGGAGATACTGAAAGGCAATACTAATCCATGATCATCTCCATGGGTTGATATTACTGATGCAAGAATTCTTGACATTGCAGGGCCATATGCTGTAGTATAAAGATAATCTTCCTTATCTTCTTCTGTTCTGAATTTTGCATTAAATACTTTTGAGAATTTTTGTCCCATGAAATGGGTGGATGGTTGTTGAATAAGTCTTCCATCAGGCATGAGAACATCTGATCCTATCGTATACTCTGCCCCTGCGAATTTATCCCAAGAAGGACGTCTTATCGGGAGGAAGGGAATTCCCAATTGTTCATAGAGTATTTTTTTCGTAGTATCTATATCTTCTTGTACTTGTTCTTCTGCTTCTTTTTTGGTTGCAAATGCATCGTGACATTCTATCCATTGAAATTCTCTACCTCTTATCAAAGGGCGTGTGGCTTTAGTATCATATCTGAATACAGAACCTCTCTGATAAAGCTTTAAGGGAAGATCTCTATGGCTTCTTACCCATAAAGCAAACATAGGAGTAAAGACAGTTTCGCTGGTTGGTCGCAGAGCAAGTTTTTCTTCATTCTCTTCTGTCTTCAACCAAAAAACCTCTGGCGTAAACCCTTGAATATGGCTAGCCTCTTTTTTTAAATTTGATTCTGGAATTACAGAAGGCATAATAACAGGAAGATGGTTTTTTTCCTGTAATTCTTTTTCAAACATATCATACAATTTTTCTATCATAAGGGTCCCCCACGGCCTTATTGTGATAAATCCCTTTATCCCCAATCTGATATCAGTTATTTCTGCTTTCTGCAAAACTTGAGTATACCATTCAGAAAAATTCTCTGATTTTTTTACTGTAGGCCCCCCTTCACTTCGACTACTCTTAGACGAAAATTCTTTAGACTCTTTATTCATGAATAAAATTGGAAAGAATATTTAATAAATGTTTTGAAGAATTAAATGATAGTTTGATTCAAGGCTTTTAAGGCAATATTATTCGCGGCAGTTTTTATGTAGTTTGACTCAATCGCGAAACCAAGATTTTCTCCGCCGTTTATTTTGAAATTGTTCATGCCTATAACTTTTCCCTGATTATTTATTAAAGGACCTCCGGAATTTCCTGGATTAAGCGCAGCATCGATTTGGATGTATGCATTGAGCCCATTAGATCCTAATCTATGAGTTCCTGAAACAATTCCCTCTGAAACTGAGAATACAAGGCCATAAGGGTTGCCTACGGCAATTACTTTTTCACCTATCTTTACATTATCTGAATTTTCAAATTCAAGGGGATTATAATTTCCCTGTGTCTTTAATAATGCAATATCTAAGTCACTGTCGTATCCTACGAATCCAAGGTCAACTCTCCCACCTCCAGAATCTACCCCATAAATTCCTGTTGCAAGATTTCCTAATGCATCTGCTAAAACATGAGCATTTGTTACTACATATCCGTCTTTACTAATAATAAAGCCTGTCCCTTGGCCAGAATCTGTTCTTATGATTACAACAGAAGGCATAGAGGATTCAATGATTCCGGAAAAATCTTCTCCTGCAGAAGCCTTTAATAAATCAATCTGCTGCTGTTTTTCTTTCAGGCTCCCTTGTATACTTAGAAGAGCTGAAGACATTCCATCAAGCTGTGTCTGTGTTGATTTCTGAACATCAGATATCTTTTTACCGAGCAAATTATAATCCAGCTCCTGTTTTACAAAAATCATATAGGCAAAAATACCTACAGTTATCATGAATATTATTAGGATAGTGCTTGCACCTCCTATAATCCATCTATGGTGGGGTTTGAGAATGATTTGATGTTGTGTATATTCCGCTGACATTTAAAATATAAGACACAAACCAATAAAAACCTTTTTATTTCTACTTTACATGACTTTTTTAGGGCCTGTAGTTCAATGGACAGAATACCGGGTTTCGGCCCCGTTGATCTAGGTTCGAATCCTAGCAGGCTCATTTAAAATGAAAATAAATGCAAAACCACATCCAGGAGATTTAGTTGAAGTCTCTCTCATTAAAAATGCTTATCATGGAATTTTTTTAGAGAGCCCGGAAAATGAAAAAGGAATAGTTTTATTGAAGCTTGGTTCTGGCTACAATATAGGGCTGAACAAAAAAGATATTGTTGATATAAAAATTTTGAAGAGGGTCGAAGAGAAAAAAGAAAGCATAGAGATAAGAAAAAACAAGGAAAAGCCAAACATAGCGATGATTATCACAGGAGGGACTATCTCTTCATCTCTGGATTCCAAAACAGGAGCTGTGAAATGGCTCACAAGTCCCGAAAAACTCTTTAAATTTTATCCAGAAATTTTTGAAAAAGTTAATATTTTGAAAGTTGAAATCCCATTTATGAAGGGATCTGAAAATCTCTCTTTTAGAGAGTGGCAGAAAATTGCCCGTATTGCTGTTAAACTTCTTAATGATCCTAATATAAGGGGTATTATAATAACACATGGAACAGATACCTTACATTATACTGCAGCTGCACTATCTTTTTTCCTCAAAAACCTGAATAAACCTGTTGTTCTGACTTACAGCCAGAGAAGCACTGACAGAGCGAGTTCAGATGCTTCTCTGAATCTCGAAGCTAGTTCTTTAACAGCTCTTTCAGATATTGCCGAGGTTGTTATTGTTGGGCATGCCTCTTCAAATGATGATTATTGTTATGCATTGAGAGGAACAAAAGTAAGAAAACTTCACAGTTCAAGAAGAGATGCATTTAAGCCAGTAAATATAGGACCAATTGCAAAAATTACTAGAGATACACTCATTCCTTTGTCTAATTATAAAAAAAGAACAAAAGAAAAAACAAAAGCAGACTTAAATTTTGAAGAAAAAGTCGCCTTGATAAAATTTTATCCTGGACAAGATCCTGATATCCTTGATTATTACAGAAAAAAAGGATATAAAGGAATTGTTATAGAAATGCTTGGACTTGGACATGTTTCAACTGGTGAATCTAGAAAATCATGGATTGCAAGAATAAAAGAAATCCAGAAGAAGGGGATTATTGTTTGCGCTGCAGCACAGACAATTTATGGAAGGCTTGATCCTCTAGTATATTCTACAGGGAGAGAACTTCTTAGTTCAGGAGTTATTTACCTAGAGGACATGCTTGCAGAGACAGCTCTTGTGAAGCTAGGATGGGTGCTTGGACATAAAGAATGGGCAAGAAGTAAAGAAGAAGTAAGAAAAAAAATGCTTGAAAATATTTCTGGAGAATTTAACGATAGGATTGAAGAATGATCAAATTTCTTTATTATGTTTAAACTATATAGGAGTTACAATAGAAAAGTTTATAAGAAGATCCTTTTATTGTCTAACTATGTTGGAAAGCATTTTTTCAGATACTAATATCCTTTCATATGCAAATACATGCATAGACTTAGCTATAGATATCCCTGAGTCTAGGATCTCAAAAGGATCAAATAAATTCGATACTATTGTAATTCCAAGTCGTGGAGCTGTTCCATTC
>JBGPHA010000040.1:0-3766 GCA_041484115.1 Candidatus Nanoarchaeia archaeon
GTTTTGCTATATTGGGGGAGGAGAATTCTACGACAACCTTTTTTTTGTCTCCTATTTTGCTAGTTCCATATTCCTTTTTTTTAGTTATTATTTCCCAAACTGTCTGTCTTGCAAGACTTTTTCTGTTCACGAAAAAATTGAGGTATGGACCATTTACTTCTATATCCTCAAATTCTGTTGCAGGAGGTTCTCCTATTTTCTCTCTTATTTCAATGGCTATTTCATGGGGATCTAGCTTTAATTTATCTGACAAAGAAAAACATGGAAAAGAATAATCTCCGAGTTCAGAGTTAGGAGGAATTTCCAAAAGATTCACGAGTTCTGAATCTTTCACTTCTGCCTTTAATTCCTTCAGGGCTTTTTTCAGAAGCCTGAGAACCACATCTTTCATTCTGTAAATAAGGAAAATTAGTTAATAAAGATTACCCTGAAATGAGAAGTTTTTTAAGCCAAAACCAATTCACTTTTTTATTGAGGGGGTGCCGGAGTGGCCAAACGGGCAGGACTTAAGATCCTGTGGCTTAGTGCCTTCGCAGGTTCGAATCCTGCCCCCTTCATAATTTTAAAATGAAAAAGAGCCAGGATATTACTTGTTTAGACTAAATATATAAACAATTATTACTTTTGTAAAAATAAATGAAAAAGAGAAGTTTATCTAGAGCTTTAATAATTCTTAAAAAGAAAGGCTTGTCTACTGTGATAGCAACTCTGCTTCTAATAGTTGTTTCTCTTATAGTTATTGCTATTTTGTGGGTTATTGTATCAAGCATAATTTCTCAAAATGTAGAAACAACAAAAGTTCAGAGCGAATTTTTTAATCAGCATGTTTATTTTGCAGGGGTTCAGCCAGACCCTGGCGATGGATTAAAATTAAACGTAAGCCTTAAAACTTCTGGAGGAAATGTGGCAACATCTACAGAAAATATAACCGTTCCTCCATCTGAGGTAGACATTGTTTCTGTTTCAGATGTGTCAGGGAGCATGAGGACATGTTTATCTGTTGTCTCAACAAGTTGCTGTACAAACACTCTTAAAGGATATTATGGAAGTGGGGCTGAGCAACAAAACTGTTATGGTTTTCCTGATTCAAATATGGATAAATGTACAGCGACTCCTCCATCTGGTTGTAATGGAAGTGTTTTGATAGATGCTTTAACTTCTTCTAAAAATGCAAATAAACAATTAATAAACACTGTTTTGCAAAAACCAACAGATAACAATAGAGTTGGCTTATCAGTTTATAATACCTCGGTTATAAATTCCTATTCTTCAGGTTTGACTAATAATAACCAAACTCTTGTTGGGATAATTAATTCTTGGAGTGCTTATGGGGGAACCTGTATCTGTTGCGGAATAAATGATGCTAAAAATAAATTATCTGGTTCTTCTAGTAACATACCTAAAGCACTTATTCTCATGAGCGATGGAGTTTCTAACCAAGCATGTAGTCAGCAGGGAACAGGAAATGCAACTAATGATTCTATAAAAGCTGCACAAGATGCATTTGCTCAAATACCTAATCTTACCATTTATTCTGTTGGTTTAGGCAGTGATGTAGACTCTGTTACAATGACCGCTATAGCTCAAGGTGGACATGGAGAATATTTCTCTGCTTCACAAGTTAGTGATTTGGTAGGTATTTATCAGTCTCTAGCAGACCAGATAATAGAAAAATCCACTCCTATTAGTAAGTTTAATTATCTAAAAATTATTTTTTACGATAGTGGAGGGAATCAAACTATAAACAATATTGATGTGCCAGGTCCTTTAGAGACAAGAAATTATGATTTTAATCTTAATGGAAAAGGATTGGCAAGTCAAGTAGTAAAGATGGAGATTTATCCTGTATCAAGTACAAAAAACGGGAAAGAGGTTATAGGGCCTTTATTTGATTCTTGGCAGAAGCAATAGCTTCCTTACTTAACTTTAAATACCAAGAAAACTACTTTTTTTTATCGATAACTGTTGGAAATAGAGCCGTCTTTTTCAAGGATTGGCACACTATTTCTTTTTGTTCATAGTTAAAAATAAATTGATAGAATTAAAATGGAAAGTTTTAGAAAGTTAGGCTTGAGCGAAGAGCTTTTGAAATTACTAGAAAAAGAAGGTTTCAGAAAGCCGAGTGAAATACAGGAGAAAGTAATCCCTCTAGTTTTACAGGGAAAAGACGTAATAGGGGGAAGTGCCACAGGTTCGGGGAAGACACTTGCATTTGGAGCAGGTATTATAGAAAGAATCAAGAAAGAGAAAGGATTGCAGATTTTAATTTTGACTCCAACGAGAGAATTGGCAGAGCAGGTTGGAAATGTATTTACCAAATTCTCTGAGTACAAGGAATTGAACGTGGCTATTGTTTATGGTGGAGTAAGCATAAACCATCAAATAACAGCCTTAAGACACTCAGAGATTGTTGTTGGAACTCCCGGAAGAATAATTGACCATATGGAACGTGGTACCATTAATTTCTCTGATTTGAAGGTGCTTGTTTTAGACGAAGCTGACAGGATGCTTGACATGGGTTTCATACACGATGTTGAAAAAATAATAAAAAATTGCCCAAAGGAAAGGCAAACCTTGTTATTTTCTGCAACAATTTCTGGTGATATAGAGCATATAGCGAGCAGGCATATGAAGAATCCAGTGACCATTTCTGTTGAATCCTATGTTGATCCTTCAAAACTTAAGCAGATTTATTATGATGTTGAAAAAAACCAGAAGTTTTCCCTTCTCGTGCATCTTCTTAAAAGAGAAAAGCACAATCTGGTGATGGTTTTCTGCAATACGAGGCATAACACCGATTTCATTGGGAGAAATCTGGGAAATCTTGGAGTAGATGTCTTAGCCATACATGGTGGCTTAACTCAACAGAAAAGAAACAGGATTATGGAGAAGTTCCATGAAACTAAAGTTTATGTTCTCGTATGCACAGATATTGCAGCCCGTGGTTTAGATATCCCGGGAATTTCCCATATCTATAATTATGATATTCCAAAAACGAGCAAGGATTACATCCACAGGATAGGAAGAACTGCCAGAGCAGGTAAAGAGGGGATTGCCATAAATCTTCTTTCAGACAGGGATTATGAGAATTTCAGGAATGTTCTCAAAGATGAATCTCTGTACATAGAAAAAGTGGAACTCCCGGAAATTGAAACAGTCAGAATGATGCTTCCAAATCAGGATAGGCAAAGAAGGCAGAGATGGGACTCTGAAGACTGGCGTGGCAGGCAAGCCAGCAGACAAGCTCATTCAAGAAGGAGGGAATCTGGATCAGAGGATGGTAGAAACAGAGAAAGAAGCAGTTATGGAAGAGCTGCCTCATATGGAAGAACTAGCTATGGAAGACCTCAAGGAAGAAGTTTTGGCCGCGATTCCGAACATAGAAGAAGGCCTCAAAGAAACAGTTCCAGAGGAAGAGATAGTGGAAGAAGTTTTGGCAATCGTGGAAGAAGATTTTAGGAATTAGTTATTATTTTATTCTCAGTAATGAAATCTTCTTTCGTATTCTGGATGGCTAAACCATTCAAGAATTATTGTTAAAATCTCTACTTTGTTTGGAGTAGTTATTGAATAAACTAACCTCCACCCATCAGGAAGATCATATTTCCATAGGTTACTTATTCCAAATTTTTGAATATACTCTTTTGGGATTAGTCTTTTAGGAATCTGAATTCCGCAGAAAGTATTATTTTTTATTTCATCAATTGCTCTGTTAATATGTTTTTTTAGCTCGTCATTTTTATCAAGGCTGTTGAATTCTTTTTCA
>JBGPHA010000041.1:0-3602 GCA_041484115.1 Candidatus Nanoarchaeia archaeon
AAAATGAACTTTAAACTTACATTTAGAATCTGGCTTCTGATAATAATCTTAATCTTATCTCTTCTTTCTATTTTCAGTCTTCCTCCAACTTTTCTAAAAAAGGGGGTTCAAATAACGAGCGTTGATGCAAATTCCACAGCATTTAACATAGGATTTAGACAAGGCCAGTTGATAAAAACAATTGATGGAATTCCAATAAAAAATATAGGAGATTACTATTCAGCTATAGGAAAAAAATTTCCTACAAACCAGAGCAATAAAATAACTGTCACAACAGAAAATTCTGAATTTATTTATTTTTCAAATGAAACCCCCCAGATAACTGTTTCAGAAATTCCCAAATCCAATATTAAACTAGGCCTCGACCTAATTGGGGGAGCAAGAGCTCTTGTAAAAGCAGAAAATATCAGTCTTTCAGCATCACAGGCTTCAGATCTAGTTTCTATAACGTCAAACAGGCTCAATGAATTTGGACTTACAGATCTAAACGTAAGACAAATTTCAGACCTTAGCGGAAATAATTTTATGCTAATAGAGATAGCAGGTGCAACCCCAAAAGACCTGCAAGATATTATTTCACAACAGGGAAAATTTGAAGCGAAAATAGGAAACCAGACTGTTTTTATCGGAGGAAATAAAGATATAGCTTCTGTTTGCCGTGGAGATCAAACATGTGCAAACGTTGCCATTCCTCAGCAGTCTGCACAAGGATATACCGCTCAGTTCAATTTTCAGATAACTCTAAGTGCAGAAGCTGCAAAACGTCATGCAGAGATAACAGGCAACATGAGCTTAAATAATTCTAATCCCGGTTATTTATCTCAGCCTCTTGATCTTTATGTTGACAATAATTTACAAAGTAGCCTTCTTATTAGCAAAGATCTAAAGGGAAGAGTAACAACCCAGATTTCTGTCTCTGGCTCTGGCTCAGGAACAACACAAGATGAAGCTGTAAAAGCTGCAGAAGCAGAGATGCATAAATTGCAAACAATTCTGATAACAGGAAGTCTTCCATACAAACTTGAAATAGTTAAATTAGATACAATTTCTCCTGTTCTTGGAACACAATTCACAAAAGCAATTCTTCTTGCTGGACTTCTAGCTTTAGTTGGAGCATCCCTTGTGGTATTTGTAAGATATAAAAAAATTAAAGATTCTTTGGCTCTTATCTTTACTAGTTTTTCAGAGATAGTTATAATTCTTGGAATAGCTGCCTTTATAGGATGGAATCTGGATTTGCCAAGCATTGCAGGAATACTCGCAACGATAGGTACAGGCTTTGACGACCAAATAGTTATTCTTGATGAAGCTAACCATGACAAATTTTTGAATTTAAAACAAAGGCTAAAGAGAGCATTCACAATAATTCTTGGTGCTTATTTTACGGCAGCAGTATCTATGATTCCTCTTTGGTGGGCTGGAGCAGGTTTATTGAAAGGTTTTGCTTTCACAACTTTAATAGGAATAACTGCAGGAGTCTTCATAACAAGGCCTGCTTTCTCAGATATAATAAGAAAGATGGAAGAGTGAAAATATATTCTTTTACTTGTGTTTTTTATTATCATAAATGTTATAAACCATCTTTTAAAGTAAAGGATATGAAAAAAGCACTAATTACAGGAATTACTGGCCAAGATGGAAGTTATTTGTCAGAGCTGCTTCTTGAAAAAGAATATGATGTGTGGGGTCTTCATAGATATTCAGGAGTTGATGGGTACTTTGACAGAATTGAGCATCTGAAAGGAAGAATTAATCTTATTTGTGGAAATCTTTTAGATTTTTGTTCTATTCAGAGGGCAATAGAAAAAGTAAAACCAGACGAAATTTATAATCTGGCAGCCCAATCACATGTTAAGCATTCTTTTGATCAGCCTCATTTGACTAATGAAATTAATTGGCTTGGTGTTGAAAGATTATTAAGTGTTGTTAAAGAAATAGTGCCCAATTCAAGATTTTATCAAGCTTCTACAAGTGAGATGTTCGGGAATGTGATAGAAACTCCACAAAATGAAAACACCCTCTTTAATCCAGTAAGCCCTTATGCAGAATCAAAAGTAAAAGCTCATGAAGCTGTTAAAAGGGAAAGAGAAAAAGGATTATTTGCCTGCAATGGTATTTTGTTTAATCATGAATCTCCTAGAAGGGGACTTGAATTTGTTACAAGAAAATTTACAGATGGAATTTCAAGGATTAAGTTAGGTTTGCCACAGAGAACAACAGGAAAAGATTATATTGAAATAGGAAACCTTGAATCAAAAAGAGATTGGGGATTTGCCGGAGATTATGTAAGGGCTATGTGGCTAATGTTACAGCAAAATAAGCCTGATGATTATGTCATTGCAACAGGAGAAAATCATTCTGTAAGAGAGTTTTTGGAACAGGCTGCCGGAATATTGGGAATAAAAATTAATTGGGAAGGAGAAAATGAAAAAGAAATTGGTTACGATCAAAATAAAAGAAAAATAATTGCTGTAAACAGTGATTTTTTTAGGCCATCTGAAGTTAATGTTTTATTAGGCGATTCTTCAAAAGCAAGAAGTATTTTAGGATGGACACCAAAGGTTAATTTCACAAAACTTGTAGAAATGATGGCTTTGGCTGATTACAAAAGATTAAAAAAGACATCAATGATTGGATAAATATCTGAAATATTTTTATAAAAAATGAAAAAGAAACTGTTATCTAATAAGGAATTTAATTACATATACTCTAAAGTGCCCCGTATTTGTGTAGACTTAATAATTGTGAAAAATAAAAAAATACTTTTAACTAAAAGATCTATATCCCCCTTTAAAGGGTTATGGCATTTGCCCGGTGGAGGTGTGTTATATCGAGAAAAAGTTGAAGATGCTGTTAATAGAATCGCAAAAACCGAGTTGGATATTAATGTTAAAATACAAAAATTCTTAGGATATTTAGAAATTTTAAGAGAAGGCTCGCATAGACATGCTATTGCCTTACAATTTAAATGTAAAATAAAAGGGAAGAATCCCAAAAAAGTAGAACAGGCAAGCGAATTTAGGTTTTTTAGTAAAATACCAAAAAATACTATATTAAAACAAAAAGATTTCCTTAAAAATAATTGGAAAAAGATTTTTGAATAAAATAAAGAAATTAGCACAGGTATTTAACTTCATTAGTTTTAAAAGCCAGAACGAACAGATAATATAATGAGCGCAGAAGAAAGAAGTCTTTCTAAAATAGCTGTAAAAAATTCTTTATATTCCTTAACTTTCGCAACTATCAACAAAGTTGGTGGACTTATTCTTACAATTATCCTTGCCAGAATTCTTCTTCCAGAGCTATTTGGAATTTATTCTTTAGTTCTTTCAATTATTGTAATTATAGTTATTTTTACAGATGCGGGAATTGATAATACAGGTATTAGATACATGTCTAAGGCATTGGCAAAAAAAGACAAAAAACAGGCCAGATCTTTTTTTAGATATGTTTTTAAAATAAAAGGAGCCTTGACTTTAGCATCAATTATTATAATTCTAGTTATTGCGAAGCCATTATCCAAAGTAATTTACAACAAACCATTATTACTTCTTCCCCTACTATTTTCTTGATTTTATCTATTTTCAGAATCTTTAAGAAGT
>JBGPHA010000042.1:0-3469 GCA_041484115.1 Candidatus Nanoarchaeia archaeon
CCTTCAATATCTTTGGTGTAATGAACACCAACAACTCTTTTTTGGCCTTCGTCATTGTGTCAGTTTTGAACAGCCATCCAATTATCGGAATGTCTCCGAGCAGCGGTATCTGTTCTTTTGAATCCGCTAGAGATAGGATTTGGAGAAACAAAAACAACTCTGATGACAATCCCTACAGAAAGTAGGATTAATAATGGATGTGAAAATTTTGGGAGTTTCGGAGAGCAGAGAATCGGCGTTTCGCAAAATAACAATGGAGGATGGAAAGATACAGGTGTAGACTCTATAGTTTACAATAAATATTTATTTTCAAATAAGAGTGTTCAAGGAAAGAATTTTTATCTTTTTTCAAAACCTTTCGAATTTCCTTTCAAAGTAGCTGATTTAATTTTTCTTACTTCTTCAGAAAAAAATTATTGCTTCATTAATGCTTCTAAAGGAATCCAAGATGAGTTAACAAGTTTAAGCCAAGCTAATCTTTTTACAGAAAATTGTCCTGCAGACAGCATAAAAGTTTGTTTTGAAGGTGGGAAAAATTGTGATATCAACGTAGACTTTAATGATGGATCAGTTAGTAAAAATGATGGAAAGGTTTATTTTGAGACAGAGGCTCTTATGTATGCCGCTATCTTCTCTGACAAGAATATTTATGAGTGTCAGGTTCAGAGACTTATGGAAAGGGTGAGAGAGCTGTCTTTTATTTATAATGATAAAGAAAATATTACTTCAGGAATAGGATGTCCTGCAGAAGTTAATCTTTTAGGTCTTGCAGATGCTGCATCTTCCCTGAAAGATTCTTCTGATTTAGTTACTGTAAAATCAGTTGCAGATGATGTTAAAAATCAAAATGATCAGGCTTATTGTTCATTATGGTAAAAAAGAAAAATGAAATCTAAAAAGGCACAGATGAAGATACAGCAGATGGCTTTCATGTTGATAGCTGTCACCCTATTCCTTGTAATGGCAGGGATGTTCATACTTGTGATAAATTTTTCCAATTTGAAAGGCACTGCAGCATTACTACAAGAAAAAAACGCGCTTTTGTTGGTTTCAAAAATAGCAGATTCTCCAGAATTCGGATGTGGAAATGCATTCGAAGAGCCAAGAACCAACTGCATAGATACAGATAAAGTAATGGCATTAACAGGGAGATTGCAAGATTACTCTGGTTTTTGGGGAGTTAATGGAATAGAAATAAGGAAAGTTTATCCAGCAGAAACAGGAACAGAATGCACTCTAGAGAATTATCCAAAATGCGGAAAGATAACCCTGATAGCTTCCAAGAATGGAACTGGAGTTTCCAACTTTGTATCTCTATGCAGAAAAGAGCAGGGAGATTTCATTTATAGCAAATGCGAGATTGGGAGGATAATTGTTACTTATGGAGGGAAATGATTAAAATGAAAAACAAAAGAGCACAGGAAGAGATTGTAGGGTTTACAGTAATAGTCATAATTGTTTCTATAATTTTAATTTTTTTCCTGCTTTTCTCACTCTCAAAAAAGACAGTAACAGACAGTTATGAAGCAGAGAGCTTTTTGCAGTCCAGCCTGCATTATACTAGCGAATGCATAAACAATGATAAATTTCTTACTATCCAGAAGCTCATAGTCTCTTGTTATAATAAAGAAAATTGTGATAATGGGCAAGATGCATGTATGGTCTTAAATGAAACTCTAAAAGGAATACTTAAAGAAAGCTGGCAAACAGGCCAGGACTTCCCTGTAAAAGGCTATGATATGGAAATTTCTTCAGGAAATGACAGTATCCTCTCTCTTAAGGAAGGGAACCTTACAAGGAACTATAAAGGAACACAGCAAAAACTTCCAGAAAGCAGTGCTACAATAACAGTTTTATTTAATTTATATTATTAAGTTCAAGACCAGGTTAAATTTTGAGATTAATTGTTAGTGAATCTATAGCTAGTTCTGGTTTATGTCTAATTCTATTCTTTGTTTTTTCTTCTATTAGCTGGATGAATCCAAATCTTTCCAGAAGCCTTATATCATCATTAACAGTTTTGAAGTTTCTTCCTAGTTTCTTTGCAAGGTCATATATAGATCCTGGATTTTGGGTTTTAAGAACATGTAAAAGCCTTGCTTTTTCATTGCTAAGAAGCCTTCTCAAGGCAGAGAGACCTTCGAAATCGTAATCTTCCTTGGAAAGAAATAGTCCTTTCTTTAATATAGAAAAAGCCCCTCCCGACTGGGTTATTGAAATTTCTCTGGTTTTTGAAGCTGCCATTTTAAAGTATATATTGATATATGGTATTTTTCACTATATATTACTAATAAAACCCTATATGTTAATAAATATTTCTTTTCGCTGATTTCAAACAAGGCCTATAGTATGTATTAATAGCATAGTAACAACATAACCTTTATAAGTAAAACCAATAAAAATGGGGTTTAGGGGGGAATACAGGAATATATGACAGCAAGCTTTTTAAAGAAAAAACTGTTTTTACATCTACACTGACAACACCTACCAAGGTGTTCTTAATAGGGCTTGAAAAATATCATATTCACGACACGGTAGCTAACCCTATTGTTATCGGGTTGATGAAAGTTGTCCTTGACAACTCTTCACAGAGTTGAAAGGAGGTTGAAAAGAGAGAAAAAAATATGAAATTAAATTTTAGAAAAATTTCTGCACTAGCATCAAGCGTTTTAATGCTTGGTATGACTGCGGGAATCGCAGCTGCTGCAAATTATCCAGCACCTTTCGTTGTTGGAGGCAGCGCAGATGTAGCTCTTGTTTACGGTTCTGGAGCAGCACTATCAGATAGTGCAGCTGCAGGAAGTATCGCTACAAGCCTTAGCGGCTTTGTAAGCGGAGGAGGAGGAAATGTTAATGTTACAGGAGAGGCTGTGGCTTTAGATAGAGGCACTTCATCAAGGATATATTTGAACACATCTTTGACAACTGCCCAGTCTATCTTTACAAAAACAGACTTACCAATGACTCTTGCAGACTCTACATTTAGTGGATCTGTAAGTACAACAGCTACTCAGCAAATAACTTTATTTCCTGGAACAACTGCTGGAGGAGACAACTCAAATAAAGTTGAATTTTCCAAGCAGCCAACAAGTTCTGTTGACCCACAAGTAGGAGTAAGCATGAGTGCCACTAATACAACTTTCGCCCTTTACAATGCAACTGTAAACTTTGGGAGCGCTGTTAACTTTACAAGCCTTAATTCCCAAGGACAAATACTGCATGTTTTTGGAAAAGATTATGTTGTAAGTTCTGACACAAGTCTTACCAATGGTTTAGTTCTATTCCAATCTGCTCAGACATTGACTTTGTCTCAGTCTGGATCAGGAACTGCTTCGGCTACAGCTTCGGTTAATGGAGTAAGCCATACGATACAGCTTGTCAATGCAGGAACTTCATCAGCTACAATTTCTGTTGATGGAGTAAGTCAATCAGTAAATGTAGGAAGTTCAAGAACTATTAATGGAGTAAA
>JBGPHA010000043.1:0-3399 GCA_041484115.1 Candidatus Nanoarchaeia archaeon
AAATATCATTCAATGATCGAAGAGGCAATGCGTGCGCCGGTTTCCGTCGGGATGCTCAAGGTGGATGGTACAAAAATTATGGAAATAGCGGGGGAGAGGCCGTCACCACGAATCGGCTCCATTCTTCACGCTCTTTTTGAGGAAGTCTTAGAAAATCCCGAACTAAATACCGAAGAATACCTCATAAGGCGCACGAAAGAACTTGCAACACTTTCGCCGGAGGAGCTTCAGAAACTTGGGGAGATAGGGAAAGAAACGAAAGAAAAAAAAGAGGGCGAGGAAGAACTTGAAGAAGAGAAATTGGGAGATGATGAAGACCCCGATGAAGGATATGAAGACCCTGAAGAAGGTTATTAGAAATATTCTTTAAATCTTTTTCTTATTTATTCTTTTTAGCTAGCTGGTGTTGGTTGCCAACAAATTTATATATAATGTTTATTTTTTCCGAGATGAAGAGAAAAACCGTTCCCATTGAAACAGAGAAGAAAAATAATATTCCTGGCTATTTTATTGCGATTCTTTTAGTTGCTCTATTGTTTTTTTATTGGATCTTTCCTTTGAAAAATATAGATTTTGTAACAGTCTCTTCGGGAAATTCCAATTTTAGCCTTAATAGTTACGAAAATACTAGCAAGCAATTTTACGATAATATGAGATATCCAGACAAGAATATTTCATATAGAATTCAGGATTGTAATCTGGAAAAGACAGATGAGATGAAGAGAGCTTTTGGTATAATTGATAATCTTACTTCTATAAGTTTTTATCCTGTAAACAGCAACGAGGAAATTTTAGTAACCTGTGACAGCAAAACAAGGTTTGAAGGGGGTTTATTCGTTGCCGGAGAAGGAGGTCCTATCAATATAACAAAAGCAGGAAATTTTAATGTCATCCAGCAGGGGGCTATAACTCTCATAAGAGAATCAAAATGTAAAAATCCGAATGTCGGAACTCACGAACTTTTACATGCCCTTGGTTTCAACCATTCTGAAAACCCTGATGACATAATGTATCCCATAAGCGCGTGCAGCCAAACCATAGGACAGGACATTATAGATACGATAAACTGGCTCTATTCTTTCCCAAGCCTTCCCGACATTGCATTTGAAAATGTTTCTGCCACTATGAGTGGAAGATTTCTTGATCTTAATATAACAATAAGAAATCAGGGGCTTAAAGCTTCTTCAGGAGGAACTGTCGAGATTTATGCTAATGGGCAAATTATTAAAAAGATTGATTTTGCATCCTTGGGAATAGGGCAGGGGAGAAGGATATTAATTACTAATATTTTTATCTTTCAAAATATTAATGAACTGAGATTTTTTATAAATACTAATTCTGAAGAATTGGACAAAGAAAATAATGAAGCTATATTAAAATATAATAATTAAGGAGCTTCATCGAGCTCAAGATCATCTATAGCTTCTTCAAATTCATCTTCATCCTCAAACTCTTCAAAAGTTTCCATATCATCCATTTTCAACCTCTTTTTCACCTCGGTTTCACCTCGGTTTATTGAATTCTAAAGAAATATCCAGTTTTTAAATATTTCTATAGACGGGAATATATCTTTTGTCTTCGGTGTTTAGATTAATTTGTAGGATTGAAAGAATATTTTCAGGAAAATGAAAATCCCCCTGCTCAGAGTCGAACTGAGGATCTCCCGGGTTCTGCTTAGAATCTGAACCAGGAACTGACTTTTGGGGTTTCATAGTATTCCCAAATGGAATCTCCACCTTAGGTAAAACCTACAGCCAGGCGCTTTAACCACTAAGCTACAGGGGGTAAAATAAATAGAATAAATGTCTTTTTAAAGTTTCTTTGCTTATATTTTAAATGGATGTCTTCAAGGACATAAAATATACAAGAGGGATAGAATAAGAGATAATAAAAAATACATAACACATATGATTGATATAAATGGAAAGGAGAATTTACTAAAATGGCTTCAAAATGTAGGATTTAGTAATAAGAAACATTTATTAAAAATAGAGAAATGGAAAGAAGTTGGATATTATAAACCATATTCTTCTCTAAGTTAAAGCCAAATATTAATCTTCAATTTTTCTTTGTTCAGCTACGAAGAAAGCCATGTTGGATTCAACCTCATGGATTTCATTCTCTCTTTCGAATATTGCTGTTGCAATAGGCAATGCAAATTTACCTACAATTCCAACTTTTGAATAGATTATATATGAAACTATTTTTACTTCTCCTATTTCCATCTTTTCAAAATTCCATTCTATTCTTCTGTTTTTATCATCCACCCTTGTTGGATGTTCTCCTCCGAATTGTCCATGAAGACTTACCAATGGAGGAAGTTTGTCAACAAGATTTACCCTATCTAAATGTTGCTTAGCATGTGCTGATATAGAAACTTTCAGAGCAAACTCCCCACCTTTGGCTCTTACGAAAGAAACTCTTTTTCTTAAAACCAGGTTTGTTCCTACATTCCTTCTCACAAGGATAACTATTACCACGACGAATAAAATAAGAAGAAAAGGGAACAGCCAGTTAGTCTTCACTTCAATTTTAAGGGTTTCTCCAGGATTTATGCCCCTTGTCCATGTGTAATAAACACTGAAACCATTGCGTTCAACTACGTCAGGAGCAGGACTGAAACTGGTGAATAATCTTGAAATTAGGTTCTTCTTTATCACTGTCTCAGAAGTTGCTATTGTGTTTCCTTGGTTAGTTTTTTCAATTATCTGTGTGTTTATTAGAAAGCCATAATCTTGTTTTGTCGTTGTAAGGATATCTTTTTCTACAAATTTTATAACTCCATCAACGCTAGTTTCTTTCCCTAAAGCAGTCACATCAGCTCCCAATGTGTAAAAACCAGCCATAAGACTCTTGAAATCTTGTTGGTTGAGCTGAATAGATACTTTTTTTGTTTCTTCTGGTCCTATTGTAAAATCCTTTTGAATATTAAAAAAAGCAGAGGAAAATTTGACGCTCACATTTCCAAAATCAATATTTTCAAGGTTTTTTATGAATATTTCTATAGATTGGGATTGAGGAACGACGTCGCCTGAACCGATTTGAAAAGCGTCCTTAAGATCTATTATTTTAAAAGTGAAACTTTCCTGAATTTCTGAAGTATCGCTTGCTCTTATGAAATAAGGAATAGTGTAATATCCTCTCTGGGAAATTTTTCCTATAGGAGACATTTGAATCTGAATCTCTTTTGTTTCCTGGGATTTTATCGTAACATTTGTTGGAGACATGCTGAACCCTGCAAGATTATAAAATTCAAAGGTATCAGAGAGCCCATTATTCGTTATGTTGATGTCAAGGGTAACAACTGGTTTTTCAAGGTCAGCTATTAGAACTTCATTTTGGCTTATTTTTCCAACATCAATTTTTATTGCAAGCACATTTGGAAGAAGAAAAATCAAT
>JBGPHA010000044.1:0-3322 GCA_041484115.1 Candidatus Nanoarchaeia archaeon
CAGGAACAACACCGCAAGAATCACAATAAATAACTGGTATCGGTGTTCCCCAATATCTCTGCCTTGATACGAGCCAATCTCTAAATTTATACTGAATAGTTTTTCTTCCCTGTTTTTTGAATTCCAAAACTTTTGTAATATGTTCTTTGGCTTCATCATTAAAAAGTCCATTAAATTCCTTAGAATTAATTAAAATGCCTGCACCGATATATGGTTCTTTCATATTTTTTATATCTTTTTTACCATTTTTTTCTTGAACAACAACTTTTATTGGGATTTTATACTTCTGAGCAAAGTCAAAATCCCTTTGGTCATGAGCAGGAACTCCCATAATCATCCCAGAACCATAATCAGCGAAGACAAAATTCCCTGCGTAAATCGGAATTCTTTCCCCATTTATCGGATTTTTGGCATAGCTCCCTGTAAATGCTCCTTCTTTCCCAAGTTCTTCCAGTTCTTTTTCGCTTACAGATCTGATTTTCTTCAGAAATTTGTCAACTTCTCTTTCCTGTTCTTTCGTTACCAGTTCAATAAGCATTGGATGTTGTGCAGAAATAACTATAAATGTAACTCCAAATATAGTGTCGGGTCTTGTAGTAAAAACAGGCCATTTTTTCCCATTAATTTCAAAATTAATTTCTGTTCCTTCGCTTCTACCTATCCAGTTTTTCTGCATCGTCTTAATTCTTAGGGGCCAATTCAAATTATCAATCTTATCTAAAAGCTCCTCTGAATATTTTGTTGTTTTAATAAACCATTGTTCCAACAATTTAATTTCAATTTCTGTATCTTTATGAATCCAGCATCTTCCGTTATGAACCTGCTCGTTTGCCAAAACGCTGCAACACTTTGGACACCAATTTACAGGGGCTTTTTTTCTATAAGCAAGCCCTTTCTCTAAAAATTTCAAAAAGAAAAACTGGTTCCATATATAGTATTCTGGTTTGTGAGTCATGAGAATCCTATCCCAGTCATAGCTCAATCCAAGCTCTTTTTGTTGTTTTATAAAATTTTTAATGGCCTGTTCGGTATATTTTTTTGGATGTGAATGATTTTTGATCGCGGCATTCTCTGCAGGCAAACCAAAAGAATCATATCCCATTGGATAAAGAACATTAAATCCTTGCATCCTCTTCATCCTCGCAAAAACATCTCCTATAGTATAATTAAAGGCATGTCCCATATGCAACCCAGATCCAGAAGGATATGGGTACATTTCCAGAGAATAAAACTTTTTCTTTTTTCCTTCTTTTACCTGAAAGATCTTAGACTCTTCCCATTTCTTCTGCCATTTTTTTTCTACTTCCATGAAATTATATTTTATTTCTCCCATGATAATACAGAACAGCTTAGCAACTTTTAAATATTATCTTTAACTTTATAGAAAATGGAAAAGATTCAGGCCCACATCCTTGGCTCTTCAATATCCAGTAATTCACAGGATGCTTTTTCCCTTTACAGGAAAAGTCATTTTGGAGAGCCATCAGGAGAAAAGATGCAGTATTCTTTGCCAGAGACTTTATTTTTAACAGAAAAGGGAAAAATGAAGGTATTTCACAAAAAAAAATTGTTGCCTTTCAGAGAACTTATAAAAAAAGCTTATTCAAATGATAAGAGAATTAACATAAAATATCCTGTATTTAAGGATCTCAGAGAAAAAGGATATGTGGTAAAAACAGCATTAAAATTCGGGGCAGATTTCAGAGTTTATGAACGTGGTTCTAGTCCTGGAGAGAAACATGCAAAATGGATAGTCTTTGCAGATCATGAATCAGGAAAGTTTACATGGCATGAATTTTCTGCAAAAAATCGTGTCGCCCACAGCACAAAGAAAAGTCTGCTTTTGGCAATAGTAGATGAAGAGGGGGATGTCAGTTATTATGAGGTAAAGTGGGCAAAGCCTTGAATCATAAGAAAATTTATAATCTCCCCAGTTTTTCTCCAATAATGCAGGATCCAAACGACATAAAAGAAAGGATAATTTCTGTTTTAAAATCCAAAGGACCAAGTCTTCCAGTTCATATGGCAGGAGAGCTAAGAACAAGCATCCTTTTTTCTTCTGCTTTTCTCGGGGAGCTTGTTTCAGAAAAAAGAATCAAAATGAGCTATATGAGAGTTGGAAGTTCTCCATTATATTTTCTGCCAGGACAGGAATTTCTTTTGGAAAATTTTTCTCAGCATCTCAGAAGTAAGGAAAAGGATGCTTTCCTTCTTCTCAAAGAAAAAAAATTTCTTGAAGACAAATACCAAAGTCCTGCGATAAGAGTTGCAATTAGAGAAATAAGGGATTTTGCTCTTCCTTTTAAAAATGGAGAGGAGATAATATGGAGATATTTTTCAGTTCCTGAAGCAGAATTCAAAATAAAAGAAGAGGAACCTATAACAATGGAAATAAAAAAAGAACCGGTAAAAGAAATTGAAAAACCTCTAGATGTTTTTAGCAAAAAAGAACCGGAGATAAAACTGAAAAAGAAAAAATCCTCAAGGAAAAAAAGCTCTGAAAAAGATGATAAATTCTTCGGTAATGTAAAGGAATTTCTATCTGGAAATTCCATAGATTTGCTGGATATTGAAAGCTTCGGAAAAAAAGAGGTAGTTTTAAAGATTAACGAAAAAGGGGAGGAGAAGCTTCTCGTAGCTTACAATAAAAATAAAATTACTGAGATGGATATAATAAAGGCATCAAAAAAAGCCTCAAAGGAGAGCCTTCCTTACATGATTCTTGGAGTGGGTGGACCATTGAAAAAGATAGGTAATCTCATAGAAGCACTTAAAGGTCTTTCCTCTATAAAAAAGGTCAAATAAGAATCTTTAAAAACTTACAAAAAGAAAGAATAAAATAGATTAACATGGGAAAAATAAAATCAAAATTGATAAAGAGATCTGCTGAAGAACTAGAGAAGAGGGGTATAAAATTCAGCGAGGATTTCGAGAGAAATAAGAAAATCCTAGGGAATACTATGCCAAGCAAGAAAATAAGAAACCAGATTGCAGGATATTTGTCAAGACTTTATAGAAAAAAGAAAAAAGAATAAGCACTTTAAGATTTCTATATTACCTCAAGGCTTTTAAATTAACTATCTTTTTTATTTTCGGCTGCATAGCTCAGTGGTAGAGCACGAGTCTCATGAGCTCGGGGTCCTGAGTTCAATTCTCAGTGCAGCCATTGCATATTTTAAAAAATCACGGAAACATTAATTCTTTATCCAGATTATCATCTTTTTTTCTTGGTATAACATGAAAATGTAAATGATTCACAACTTGCCCAGCAGCCTCAAAATTATTGTTCATTATATTAAATCCATCAAATTTTCTCTCTTTC
>JBGPHA010000045.1:0-2531 GCA_041484115.1 Candidatus Nanoarchaeia archaeon
CTTAAAAAACTTCTCATTTCAGGGTAATCTTTATTAACTAATTTTCCTTATTTACAGAATGAAAGATGTGGTTCTCAGGCTTCTGAAAAAAGCCCTGAAAGAATTAAAAGCAGAAGTGAAAGATTCAGAACTCGTGAATCTTTTGGAAATTCCTCCTAATTCTGAACTCGGAGATTATTCTTTTCCGTGTTTTTCTCTTTCTGAGAAATTAAGGCTAGATCCTCATGAGATAGCCATTGCGATAAGAGAGAAAATAGGAGAACCTCCCGCAACAGAATTCGAGGATATAGATGTAAATGGTCCATATCTCAATTTTTTCGTGAACAGAAAAAGTCTGGCAAGGCAAACTGTCTGGGAAATAATAACTAAAAAAAAGGAATATGGAACCAGCAAAATAGGAGACAAAAAAAAGGTTGTCGTAGAATTTTCCTCCCCAAATATAGCAAAACCATTCGGAATAGGGCATTTAAGATCCACGATAATAGGAAATTCTGTATCAAATATCATGGAATTCACAGGCCATAGTGTAAAAAGAATAAACTATCTTGGAGATTGGGGCACCCAATTCGGAAAACTTATTCTTGGATACAAAAAATTCGGATCTGAAAAAAAGCTGGACAAAAAACTGACAAAATATCTAATGGATATTTATGTAAAGGCAAACAAAAAGATATACGAAGATGAAGCAAGACAATGGTTCAAAAAAATGGAAACGGGAGACAGAAGCACTCTTCTTTTGTGGAAATTTTTTAAGGATATCTCTATGGAAGAATTCAAAAGAATTTACAAAATGCTGGGAGTAAAGTTTGATTCTTATGAAGGAGAGTCCATGTATAACAAAAAATCCAGAAAAGTTATAGAAGAAATGGAAAAGAAGAGACTTCTCATAAAAAGCAAGGGAGCGCTGATAATTGATCTGAATAAATTTGGACTTGAAAATGCTTTAATAGAAAAAACCGACGGAACAACACTCTATATGACAAGAGACATTGCTGCTGCGATAGACAGGTATAATAGATATAAATTTAATAAAATGTTTTATGATGTTGGGCAAGAACAGAAATTATATTTCAGGCAGCTTTTCAAAATCCTGGAATTAATGGGATACAAATGGGCTAAAGACTGCGTCCATATAGATCATGGGCTTTATCTTGATAGCAAAGGAAAGAAATTTTCAACCAGGGAAGGAAAAACTGTTCTCATGGAAAATATTCTGGAAAAAACAAAATCCCTCGCAGAGAAAGAGATAAAAAAGAGAGCAAAAAAAATCTCGAAAAAAGAGTTGGAAAAAAGAGCTTTTAGAGTTGCAATATCTGCAATATTTTATGGAGACTTGAAGAACAACAGGAAGAAAGACGCAGTTTTCGATATAAAGAAATTCATTTCTTTCGAAGGAGATACAGGGCCTTACCTCATGTACAGTTATGCCAGAGCCACTTCAATCCTGAATAAGAGTTCTACCTCTTTGAAAAAATTTGAAGTCAATGAACTGGAAGAAAAGGAAACAGAACTAGTAAAGAAACTTTCGCAATTTCCTGATGCTGTCCTGAATGCATACAGAAATTTGAATCCTTCTGTAATCGCAAACTATTCTTACCAGCTGGCACAGGTTTTTAATGAGTTTTACCATTTATGCAAAGTCATAGGTTCTGAACAAGAAACATTCCGATTAGCTTTAGTGGAATCTTTCAGACAAGTTTTGAAAAACTCTATGGGACTTTTAGGAATAGATACCATTGAAGAAATGTAAATTTACAAACAAAACTTATTTAAACAATATTTTCTTTAATTAATTATATTCAAAAGGAGGTAAAAAATGGTTCAAGTAAAAATGATGAATGAGGAACTCTTTGCGAAGACAATAAAAGAGTTCAATGTTGCAGGAGAACTTGTTAGGGCAAGGCAGGAAGAGAAACAGGGACTTCTCAACGAATTTGATACAGAATGTAAGAGATTCTTCTATGGAAAAATTTCTAGAAGATCACTCCAATCTTCTGTCGATAAGACAAACAAAGAACTGCATAGACTTGACAGCGAAGTAAAACAGAATATGGGCAAGGCAAGAAGTGCAGGAAATAGGCTTATGCACGTCATATCTGCACAGGTTCCTGTAGGTTTCAGGGCAACTATGTCTGGAATTGGCGGCGGAGGAAAAGGCAAAAAGCCAAAGAGGAGAAAAGCAAGAAGATCAAGAAAGAAAAGAAGATAAATTTTTTTTAAATAACTTTTTTTCTATTAATTTGGTTAATTATAAAAGTGGAAAAAGAAGAAGACAAATATCATTTGACTCCCAGCGATATAAGAAGGCTGGAAGAAAGAGTTAAGCAAATTCGGAAAGAACTGCGTTCTTTGACAGATCCTATAAGAGAGTCTGCTAGGCTTTCGGCGAGAGATTATATGATTGTTATAAATTCTCCACCATTAGAGCTTCCTGCAGATTACGATTTTTCACAATCATTTAGGGATTATTAGGTCTTATTTCGTAAAAATAAACAAATATCCCAATTACAACTGTATAAATTAGAAATCCA